>JAYVKY010000375.1:0-2555 GCA_043767965.1 Pseudobdellovibrionaceae bacterium | reverse complement strand
ATGAAAATAATTTTATTCGTTCTATTTTGTTTCTTAAATCGAAGTACTTTTGCACAAATCGTACTGGTTCCTGAGCCTGCTGTTACCGTTTTGACATATCTTGATCAGTGTCAGAAAATTGGTTATACATGCAGCCATTTATTTGTCATTGAAAAACTAAAATCTGCTGATACACCTAAGTTTAATCTGATGATTGAAAATTTAGATCTGATTTCTGACGAATCACGCAAAAAATTAATTTCAGATACTGCAGAAATTTTAAAAACCGAGATGATTTCAACTGACCAAATCAATAGCTTAATACAAATTTTTGAAAAATGTTTACAATTTGAATATAGCAAAAGAATTGATTTTTTAAAAAAAGAATTGATGCAAATTTCAAAAGAATTAGATCAAATTAATGAATCAACAGGGGCTGTAACAAATTATTTAATTTTTAAAAAAATTATTTCAGAGAAACAATTTCTTAGTTTGAAGCTTAAACTGCAGATACAAAGCTATCAATTTTATAAAGTCGACCCCTACCAATTAACTGAAAAAAAATTGTTGCCCATTTTTTTCTTAACCGGCAATTGTGAAAGTAATCAAATCGCAACGGTTTTAACTGAACGGTTTAAGGCACAACAGGTTCTGCCTGTTTTTAATAATGAATGCTCTTTCAGTGGTGAAATTCAAAAATCAATCACTTCGACAAAAAACTTTATTGTTGAACACAAGAAACCATTTATTTGGACGGCCATCGCCGTTGGTGTTATGATGTTTGCTAAAAAATATGATGTTGAATTTAAATAATTTGTATACCATCAAAAATGACTTCAGTAATATTTGCATCATCAAAGCTTGTTTTTGATGATGTCCACGCTGGATCAGGATGGGCATGATGAGTTTTCCAATCTGATTCAAGTTTTGGAATTTTAAACTTTGGGCTCAGTTTAATTGCTTTTTGATTCTGAAATAAACTGGATTTTTCAATCGGGGAATCGCTGCCAAAATACATCGGTATTTTATTTTTATAGATAAGTTGCCATTGAAATAAATTTTTTATTTCATTTTCTGATATAACTTGCGAAATCCACAAGTTATCACTTAACCAGTGACAGGGCTGCATATGTATAGTGACATGCAACGGTTTTAACAAGACCACGGTCTCTGTCCTTAACATTTGAACATGCTCGAGGTGAATTTTTCCTTCGAAGCCTTCTGCTGATACATCTCTTGCGGCTTGTGCGACCAAATGCACCGCTTGATCGCCAATCACATGTATTGCAATTGCCATTTTTTTTGACCAGCAAAATTGAATTGCTTTTTGAATATCGGATTCTGTCCAACTCAGCAGCCCACAGTGATTTTCGCCAAGATATTTTTCAGAGATATAAGCGGTCTTAGAGCCAAGTGATCCATCGACAAATATCTTAAGACCATGAATTCTTAAATATGGATTAATGTTTTTTTCACATTCTAAATAATCAACATAGGCACGATTAAGATCGTTGACAGATTCTGCCGTAATGAATGCGTCGATACAGATTGTCTGTTGCCCTGATTTTTGAATTTTGCACAAAGTTTTCCACAATTGACTGTTCATTGAAAGGTCTCTAATATGAGTGAATCCAGCAGTGTTAAATGATTTTATTGAAGCCAAACAAAATTTTTCAATCTGAATATCTGAAAATGATGGTAACATCATGAGCGCCTTGATATGAGCTTGGTCTGATAAAATTCCTGTAAATCCATTTTTGTCGCGATAAATTTTTCCACCAGCAATATCTTTACTAAAATCGAAACCTTTTTTTTCAAGTTCCATCATAGCGATTGAGTTGATCCATGAACTATGACCGTCGACTCGCGAAAAAAATACTGGCCGATCTGAAAAATATTGATCCAAGGTTTTACGATGAGGCAATTTTTGATCTGGCCACAAATTATGATCCCAACCAAAACCAACAAGCCAATCATCCCTTAAATAATCATTTTTAATATGAATTTCTGAAATTGAATTTTCACTACGCATAAAATTTAAAGAGAGACCCAATTGGGTCTCTCCGGTTGCTAAAAAATGCGTATGACTGTCGTAACAGTTTTTTATCTCGTAAATACTAACGGCCCCTTGGCGCAGGAATTGTGACCCCGCTGCCAGTCCCCGATGGATTTGTTGTAGGATTAGGTTGGTTTGTATTTGTTGTCGGATAATACGGTTGATTTGTATTCGTCGTTGGATAATACGGTTGATTCGTTGTTGGGATTGGCGCCGCCGAGCCACCTGTCGTGATTGCTCCGCCGCCAGTGCTTGTCGTATAATATCCACCGCCTGAGAAACTACCGCCAGAATACAACATTTGTAACCGCATTTGTAACTGAGAAATCTCTTGCTGCACTTGTTGTGCTTGCTGTTGAATTGCTTGCTGACGTTGATAAGCTTGCATCTGAGCCTGTGCCTGTGCTTGATAATATTGTTGCTGCATTTGCATTTGTTGTTGCTGCATCTGCTGTTGCATTTGTATCATCTGCGGACTGTTCATGTACGAACCTGGACCACTCATATATCCGCCGCCCAT
>JAYVKY010000374.1:0-8125 GCA_043767965.1 Pseudobdellovibrionaceae bacterium | reverse complement strand
CTCAAAAGGAGGGACTCGAACCCCCGACCCAGCAGTTAACAGCCGCTTGCTCTACCAACTGAGCTACTTTTGAACGCAGAAAATAAACTAGCGAAAACAAAGGCTTTCGTCAAGATCTGGGACTGAATTATGGGTTAATTTCTCGACCTAGGCTTGACGATTTAAATGGCAAACCGTCGGCGCGGAATAATTTGTTTTCTAAATTCCGCTCTAGAATCACTTTTTGACCTTCGCCATCGACGGATTCGGCAATCGGCGACCATTGAACTTTCTGAAGATCAACGCCCTGTATCGTTTCGGCATAAACCAGACAGAATTTTTTGGCCAGCTGGGTCGCGGTCAATGCACTAAATTTTTGCGTTAGTCTTGCCTCTGTCCAAAGAAATTTTTGATGCTGGGGTGAGCACCATTGAAAAGAGTGGGCTTCAACGGCAAAAATATCAGTGGCATTTTTTTTAAATCCCACTGAAGAGAAAAATTTACGTCCTACCAGAACCAGCCCCAAGGCAAAAATTAAAACACTAATTTTAAAAATTAATTTGATGTTCATAGAAATAGATTATGATTAAAAAACAAATTATTCAATAAGGATTCAGCCATGAAATCAGCGTTCACCAAAAAAATTGAACAATCCCTTCAGAAAATAACGCCTATAACAAATCAAATATTTTTGAGGCCAAAACAATTGCGGTAATTTGGCTTGAAAAACAAACGACCGAATTTTTACTGCAAAACATTCAAAAAATATTTACTTGGGCATTTGAAATTGATAATTGGGCCTTATCAGATTCGTACTGTGGTATCTTGGCCCGCGCTTTTGAAGCAAATCAAAAAAAATTATTGCCTGAATATAAAAAATGGAATAACCACAAAAACCCCTGGCTTCGTAGAATTTCTATGGTGGGACTTTTTTATTATTCACGGTCGCGTGCTGCGCAACCATCTTTTTCTTTAGTGATTTCAATTATTCGCCCGCACCTTGGTGCCCCTGAATATTACGTACAAAAAGCTATCGGTTGGACGCTACGCGAATGCTACAACGTATACCCGACAGAGACGACAGTGTTTATTTCAAAAAATTTATCATTAATTCATCCCGATGCCTGGTGCTCAGCAAGCGAAAAAATGCCCTTGGCTGTTAAGCAAAAGTTAGTCTTGCTACGGCGACGACAAAGAAAGACACAACCCAATTTTGATTTCTATTGGGGCAAAATGGCCTGAGCCTGGGATAAATGTCTCGTCGTATTTGAAATAAATTTAAATCGTTAAACATAATATATCAATTTTTAATGAATGTCATGGCTGGTCTCAGCTTTGCACGTAATCTAAGTTGCACAATTATTCTTATTCAATCTTATAAAAACAAGAACTGCGTATGAAGGAGTAAAAATGGACCTGAAAAATAACAAAAATATAATTATTTGGGCCGTTGATCCAACTCATGAGCCAGATCGCGCTTTAAATATAATTAAAGAATTAAAAGTTTTAGCCAAACATCTTAATTGTGAAGTTCAACCAGTGACAATCATATCCAAAGCGACATTAAACCTACCCATAGACATGAATTTTCCGTGGAAGGATCGAATTCAAGTAATTGCACAAAAATCTGTAACCCGATATATAAAAAAAACGGGTGCTAAGGGCTTTCTGCCGCCAGAGTTGGTCTTTGCCTCGGCACTTTCAAATCGAAAAATGGCTATAGAATTGGCTAATTATGCTGAAAGTAAAAAGGCTCAACTTATATGTGCAAATACTCATGCTAAAAAAACATTAAATCCATTTCGTATGGGCGGCTTTGCCGAGACATTGGCTGCGACCTCAAGGGTTCCTGTTCTTTTACTTAATGACAAATCACTAGCATCGACACAAATTCCTACAATTTTATTTGCGACAGATTTTTCTAGAGATTCAAAAATTGCCCTTACAGAACTGCAAACTTTAGCAAAAACATTCAAATCTAAAATTCTGATATACAACCAAGTCGAAATGCCAGATATTTATCAGTCAGATTTTACCAATGTAGGGCGAACTCAAGTTCTAAATATGGAATCCATAACAACAGATTTAGAAAAATCTAGACTTAAAAAAGGCATGGCCTTGTCTGAACTTTTAAGAAAAGAAAAAATAGATCATAAGCTGCTTATTCAGCGACAGCAGAAATATCTTTCAGATGATATACTCGATGTGGCAAAAAAAAATAAAGTCAGCCTAATCGCAGTTGCTACCCGAAGCGGGCCCATTGCTCAGGCACTGCTTGGTAGCGTCGCCAGAGATATCCTGCTGCAGGCTAAATGCCCTGTGCTTGTTTTTTATCGCCCTAAGGCGTCGCGAAAATCATCCGCAGTATTAAAGCAAAAAAGAAGGCCTATAGCGCCGCAAAAGGTCTTACCAATGAATGAAGTCGCCGAAGCTCGATATGCATAGAAATTTAAAAACAACTTCAAAAATTGAGGGGTTCATATGATTCCGTTTCAAATTACATTCCTGGATTTTCCAGAGTCTGATGCCGTATGGGTCGCCATTCAAAACAGAGTCGAAAAACTAGAACACTTTTATGATCGAATTGTTCGCTGCGAAGTTACCGTCGCGTGCCCGCATCGGCATCGAAAAATGAATCGCTTGTATCATGTTCAAATTCATTTATCTATCCCAGGCGAGGATGTATATGTGAATCGCAATCCCTCTAAAAATGAGGCCCATAGGGATATCTATGTTGCTATCAGAGACACATTTAACGCTGCCGAGCGGATTCTTCAAGATAAGGTCCGAATTGTTCGACATAAAGTTAAATTTCATGAACCGACATCGACAGAGGGTAAGATTTCAAAAATATTCTACAGTGATGGTTTCGGTTTTGTAGAAACAAGTGATCATAGAGAATGTTATTTTGGTGAAAATAGCATTACCAATGAAAACTTTAATCAATTAAAGATTGGCCAACGGGTCAGATTTCATGAAGAACCCGGAGCCAAAGGCCCACAAGTTACTTCGATGACCGTGATTCAAGATCTTGCCAACAGAAATTTCAAAAGATCGAAAAATATCAGACCTCGTCAAAGTGGCGCATATACTTTTAATAACTTAAAGAGTGTGTCTGATAAAGAGGGCCATTACGATATTGATGGCGTATCGTTAGAGATGGGTATTAAGGTCATTGTCGCAAGTGACGGCAATCATTTAAATGCTCTTCGAAACTAGTATTCAATAAATTATTGTCCTGACGGCCAAGTTTCTGGAATTTCGCCACGTACAGACAGATTGTGCAGTGAATTCAAAGCATGGGTCTGATCAACAAAAATAAAGGCATCGTATCGTTTCGAAAGCTCTGTTGGTACATAGTTTCCGCGACGCTCTTGGTCTGGATCATACACAACACCCACTGCACGATGGCCTCGTTGTTTAGCAAATGGCGAATGTGTTTTATCTTCAAGTAAAAGATAAAATTTATTAAGATTAAATTTTTCTGCCGCTTTATGAAAAAGATATTCATAACTTTCTTCACGCGCAGCTGGCAGTGCCATCACCCTTTCGGGTCGACCCCAGCCAGATCCTGCTAAAACTTCGCCTTGATAGGTCCCAAAACCAACAAGTGCCACATTTTCTTCGCCGTAACTTTGTCGTGCCAATCCCCCCAGATTTACATAGCCCGACTGCTTCATGTCGGTCGCTCGATAGTCACCAATATGCGTATTGTGCGCCCATACAATAGCCTTTGCACCCTCTCCTGCTCTTTCTAATAATCGATCCAACGTATCCATCATGTGCACATCGCGAACATTCCACGAACTGGCATCACCCGCTAGCATAGCGCGGTAATAGGCTTCGGCATTTGCCACCACCCGTGCATTTTGCTCTGAACTAAAAAGTTCATCTTGATCAGCAATATCTTTCATTCGCAGATCCAGAACTTTTTTTAAGTTAAGTAAAACTTCATTTTCACAACCTGGTAGATATCTTAATAGAGAGCGTGCATAAGAAACCTCGTCACCTTCGAACGGATTAAAACAAGCATAGCGACGCTCGACCTCTTGAGCTAGGGCGGGTTCGGCTTTCTTTAAATATTTCACCACCTCATCAATAGATTCAAATAACGAATAAACATCTAAACCATAAAATCCAGCGCCTTGAGTTTTCATCCATTCTGCCAATTTGACAATTTCACTATTAGCCCACATCCAAGTTGGCCAACGATGATTTTGCGCCAAAATGTTTTTAGCATTTTCGCCCTTGCCCGTTTGAATGTAATTATTCAGACGATAGGCATCTGGCCAGTCACCCTCTACGGCAATAAATTTAAACCCATGATCTTTAATTAAACGTTGTGAAATATAACTTCTAATTTGATAAAATTCTTCGGTCCCATGCGAAGCCTCACCGAGCATTACGACACGAGCATCTTTTACAGATTGAATCAATCGATCAAAATCATTTTCATCTTTGACTGCAACCATCTCTTTTTCGATGGCTTCATCTATCGTAATCTGTGAATTGAATTTAAATTTAGGCTTTGGCGACACAAGATGATCTTTGAACCATTGTATTGCCTGCTTTGAAACCTCATCCAGTGTGCCGGGCTCTTCAAAAAGATGTGTCGCACCTGGAATAATTGAAAGTTTTGAATTCTTTAATAGCCTCTGTGCGTGTTGATTTAATTCTAAAACGTCATCGTCTTTGCTGCCAACCAAAAGCAAAGTCGGAATACTTACGAAATCGAGTGCTTGCCCAGCTAAATCGGGTCTGCCACCACGGCTAACAATGGCATACACGCTATCTGATTCAGACAACGTGCTTGCGGCTTGCAGAGCCGCTGCCGCACCTGTGCTGGCGCCAAAGTATCCCATTTGAATAACTTTTAAATCGGGCTGTTGACGTATCCATCGAGTGACAGAGGCCAATCGTTGACTTAAAAAATCAATGTCGAATACATTTTTCCTGTTTTTAGCCTCTTCGTCAGTAAGTAAATCGAATAATAAGGTACCGAACCCAGCCTTGTTAAGTTGACTGGCGACCATTTGGTTTCGTTGACTTTTACGACTGCTACCACTGCCATGAGCGAAAATAATTAATGCCTTCATTGATGAAAAAGTCGCAAGATCGCCACCCAGTGTGATCTGGCCAACTGGTATTTCTAAATCTTGAATAAAATTTTTGAAATCATTTTTATTTTGGTCTTTCGCCAGCAAAGAAACAACTTGTTCGTCAGTCACTTCAGAAAAATCTTTGTACCATTGACCAACTGATGTTAAATCTGTTCGTTCCTCTAGAATTACGAGTTCATCAACTTTGCCTCTGAGTTGTCTTGCAGAGCTTGATGCAGCCACGGGCACGGCAAGAATAATCTTAGCAGCTCCTTTTTTTTTCAGATATCTGACCGCGGCCGAAGCAGTCGCCCCTGTTGCTAGTCCGTCATCAACAACGATGACGACTTTGTTTGTTATTTCTGAAAACTTGCGACCACCCCGAAAAGTTTGGATTTGATGTTTGATTTTTTTAGACTCTTTACTAATTGTGTCTGACAAATCATCTGGCTTCAGACCCGTTCGAGACAAAATATGTTCATTCCAAATAGGCACATCATCTTCGCAAAGGGCCCCTACAGCCAATTCAGACTGAAATGGAGCCCCAATTTTACGAACAATTAAGACCTCTAAAGAAGCACTTAGCAAAGTAGCTATCTCGACCCCTACAGCAACACCACCGCGAGGCAAACACAGAATAATTGGATTATGTGTTTTGTACGAAAGCAATTTTTCACCAAGCAGTTGCCCCGCATGTTTTCGATCATTAAAAATCATACCGAACTCTCTTTCAACTAAAGCCGCGTCATTTTTTATATCGTCCTTGTTAGAAATTATTGATAACTATTTACAAGTAAATTATTTTCAACACTTGTAACACCCGGAGCACTCCACGCAGCACCTCTGGCATCTTGCATCTCTGAAAATGAATTTACATTGCCTGATAAGATAACTTTGCTGCCACTAACGGCCACTGAAATTCGTCTGGCTTCACGTTCAGCTTTTCGTTTAAGCGCCGCCTCAATTTTTTCTTTAACAGTATCAGGGCTGACAGTTTTAGCTTTGATCTTAATATTGTTAGTGACCCCCTTGACTCCAGCCAGTCCCCGCACACAATTTTCAGTTGCGTTTTTTTGATAGAACCATTCGACCTCGCCTGTTAAATCAACCCAGCCATTTTCAACACTTGCCTTTACCATTTCATCTGGAACTTGAACATTCCATTTAAATTGGTTAACAACTGCTTTAGCAAGTTCTTGATCGTCTCTTTTATATGTGCCTGGTAATTTAACCGTAATTTTTTCGACAACAGCACAGACCCCCGCGACCCTTTGAGCCGCTCTTTCTGCTGCTGATTTTTCTATGTAAGACGGAACTGTCCCAGAAAGTGTCACGATGCCTTCAACAACTGCAACTCCAACGTGTTCGTGTTCAACGCTTGGATCCCATTTTAATTCTTGCATTACATCAGCCTGAATTTGCGAATCTGTTTTCATTTTAATCCTCCTGGTTATTTACATTCATCAAATAAATCGCGAACGTGATTATTCATCCACAGTCAGTTATTATTTGCATATCACATGCCGCCATCTAAAACAGACAAGACAATTTTTAAATATTTGTTGGGTCAAAAAGTCAGGCCAGATTACTAAAATTCCCCATTTATTTTTATACGCACAGCCAACGTGATTTTACGAAATTTTTAATAGCGGTATGGCATTTGCTTATTTAGTTGTGTTCTTTAATTTTTTCCTATTTATCAGAAACGAGGCATAAAATGTTAGGCCATTGGTTTATTGTTGCTAGTCAAAAAACAGTTACAATATTTACAGAAGTTTCGGAACGAAATAGGCTGCAGCAAATTAAAGTCTTTGAAAACCCCTTAGGTCGTGAACGCAGTCGCGCCCTAATTAAAAAAGAAGCCGGTCACGGAACAAAATCTATTGGGCGCACCGGTAGCGTTTATTACACAGAAGTTAAAAGACATGATCCGCACGAAGATGCTGCGATTCAGTTTGCCAAAGAAATTGCACATTTTCTTAAATCTGAATACACGAAAAAAAAATTCAATTCACTAACTGTAGTCGCTGAACCACGATTTTTAGGAAAAATCAGGTCTGCAATGGAGCCCGTCGTACAAGCGACAGTTATTGATTGGATTAAAAAAGATTTACAAAAAATACCACAAAAAAAATTGGCCCATTTTTTGTTACCTACGAATACAAGTACCGAGTCACTTAACGTCTAATTGGCTCAGCCGGAATTATTTTCCGTAACTTCATTCTGCATTTTCTATTTTAGATTTTATTAAGTTATTTGTGAGCTTCGACAATAGTTTTTAAATTGCCAAGACCACGTTCAAACATTCCGCCCACATACAGAAATAACTTCGGCTGTGCCAGTTCCCATTTGTCCTGAACTTTCCCAGATAGAAATTGACCCGACACCATCATCGGGGCCCGCATATGTATTTTGCATTTATTGTAATGCTTCTTTGAATGACATAATCTGCAGGTATTCACTTTCAGAATGAAAAAAAGAAAAATATATGGCATTCGCTCCATGCCCTGACAAAATTTTTCAGATGATTCAGATTTTTAATGCTTTGTTGATAATCCATGATTACTGATCGGGGGAAGTATGCAGTCGTATTAATCTATCGACTTAAGTTCGGATTCCGGATTCATAATGTATCGAACGTGTATTTAAAACAATGCATCGGCATGGATATTTTTGTATGAGATCCGAATATGGATCAAAATACACAAATCAAAATTGAATTCTTTGAACTTTGTAGACAGCTAAACAGGTCAAGTGTTCACGCCAACCAAAAAACCGAGATTTCGTTTTTTATTGAAACCGTGGGAAACAAGTCAATTTTGTACGCTACAACAAATAAGTCATATAAAATACAGATTATTTATCAAAAAGGAACTGACTCGTGGTGTGCGTGCGAATTTTCAGGATTGATCAATTTGGAAACCGAATTGTGCAATTTATTTTCAACTTTTGATGCCAAAAAGAAAAGTAAATCTGATCTGACAAAATTAATCAAATTATTTATTTTTAAGCATTTCAGCGAGTAATAAAAACTGCTGTTTAAGTGC
>JAYVKY010000373.1:0-3978 GCA_043767965.1 Pseudobdellovibrionaceae bacterium | reverse complement strand
CGAAGAAAACCGCAAATTAATAACGGTATTCAATTGCAGTAATCCCATACCAATCAAGCCCGGCACCATATTACGAAACACACGACCCGCATCTGCATTTGCAAAAAGTTTTTTAAAATGAAAATCGGGTTTCGGCATGTAGCCTTTTTTGATCAGCGAAGGAATTAAAACTCCGACCTGAAAAAGCCCACCGATCACAACGCCCCACGCGAGCTGATCCCCAAACTTGGCGTATGAATCCGGAAGCCACCGCTGTGGCCAAATCGTCGAAATCACCATGGCTAAATTCCAAAATGTGGGGGCAATGGCTGGCCAAAAAAATTGACCAATAGAGTTTAAAATACCCATGAAAAATGCAAACGAGCTGATAAAGAAAATAAATAAAAACATGATCCGGGCCATATGTAGCGTCAGTTGATATTTTTCAACGTCTGCGACATATGCTGGGTCTAGAGCAAATTTTAAAAAAAACTCTGGGTACAAAACCCCTAATGTCGTCAAGGCGGCCAAGATCATAAGTAAAATTGCATATAACGAATTAATTAAGTTTTGTGATCTTGTTTTAGATTCTTGGTCTGCCTCGATAAAGACTGGAATAAAACTGACCGAAAGGGATCCCTCGCCTAAAAGCCTGCGAAAAAGATTAGGAACTCTAAATGCGACTCCCCAACTGTCGGTAATATGCTTATCAAATAGGGCGGCCAATAGACTTTCGCGGACTAGGCCCAGCAGTCTGCTGCTCATAGTACCAAATGCCATTTTTAAGGCATTTTTTAATATACCAGCATTTCGATTCTGCACTTGCATGCCAGAATCTGCTGTGTTAACTAAATGATCTTGTTCTGTTTTATCAGACATTATACCGGACATTATTCTTGGAGGATATACCTTGGCACAACACAAGTCAGCAGCTAAAAGAGCTCGTCAATCTGTTAAAAAAAACGCTGTAAATACAGCACGTAAATCTAAAGTTCGAACAGGCGAAAAAACTTTATTAAAAGCTATCAAAGACAAAGACGCAGCTGCGGTTAAAACTTTATTGTCTAATTATACAAGCCAAATGATGAAGGCCGCTCAAAAAGGCGTTTTCCCTAAAGGAAATGCGACTCGTAAAATTGGTCGCTTATCAGCTGCTGTAAGTAAAGCTTTCGGTAACAAATAAATTAATTAATTTTTTGTTCATTTAAAGTCATCCGAGCTACATAAGCTCGGATTTGTCGTTTTAATGATAAATTCATATTTATAAAATGAACTCCATAAACAGTTTTGCCATTTTGCTTTGAAGCCACGCTTCGAACAGATGTCTGCAGACTGAAGAAGTCGCCCTCTGGAATGAAAAAATTAACAACTATATTTTGATCGACGAGGATTTTTTGTTCAGATTCAAATGACAATCCACCTTCACCGATTTCAACGCCCATAACCACTTGGGAAAAACCCTGACACAAATAAGCCACTGGCTTATGAAATAATTTTCGTGGATATTTTCTTTGCGGCGGAAGATTTAAATCTATATTTTGCATAGTTTCTGTTCGGCACTTTTATAGCCAATATAAATACGACTTTAGTCTTGTGCTTTAAACTATTTTACGATGCAATCATTTGATGAAAAAAATCACTCAAACTATTGCCTGCCTTATATTTGCCCTCAGCTCGATTTTGTTCACCCAGTGCCAATCAGTGCCCTTAACAACCGAAGTCGCAACACCTGTCGTCGTTATTGTTAAACCGAAATACGTACGTATCAACGATAGCTCGAAACAATCACAGTTCAACATACCCTACCGCAGTCTTGATACTTCAAAAACGATCACTACATTTGGCTTTGGATCATGTAACGATCAAACTTTAGACCAACCGCTTTGGAAATTAATCTTAAATAAAAATTTTGATCTTTTTTTAATGATGGGCGACAATATTTATGCCTCGCGCCCTGAAACTAAACCTATTGCTGATCAATATATATTGCTTAATAAAAATGATGACTATAAAAAATTACGTGAAGCAACCCCTTTCTTAGCTACTTGGGATGATCACGATTATGGTGTCAACGACGGCGGTGCTGATAATGCAGAAAAAGACGAGGCCAGAAAAACATACTTAAATTACTGGAATTACCTCAAACAATCTTTACCCAGAAATCAAAAAGCAATTTATCATAGTCGAATAGTGGGTTCAAAAAAACAACGCGTTCAATTTATCATGCTAGATACCCGCTGGGACCGATCGCCACTTGTCAAAAATCCTGATTATAATCCTGACGACAAAACAATACCCCCCACAACATTACCAAAAATTTATTTACCGACAACAGATACAAAAACACGAATGCTCAGTGATGACCAATGGCAATGGCTTGAATCTGAGCTTAAAAAACCAGCCGAACTTCGAATTTTAGTTTCATCAATTCAAATGATTGCTAATGATCACTACTTTGAAAAATGGGGTAATTTCCCGCATGAACGGGAACGATTTTTTCAGCTTTTGAAAAAAACAAAAACTCAGAATTTGGTTATTCTGTCTGGGGATCGCCACCTATCTGCCATTGCTAAATACGATAACAAAAATGGACTATTGTATGAGATCACATCCAGCGGCCTGAACAAAGCTTCGCGTGCAACAGAACCCGAAATTGATCAGACCTACACGGCGCCCTCGTTTTTAAAAATTAATTATGGTATGGCCCAAATTGATTGGCCTAAAAAAACAGTTCGTTTTGATGTGATTGATGCCGAAGACAAAGTTCAACTATCACAGATTGTTAAGTTTTAACGCGTTTTCGTAGTTCTCTTGAGCCTCTTTAAAACTTGGGTCAAGTTCGAATGCCTTTTTAAAGAATTCAAGCGCACGTCTATATTTTTTTTGGGCGATATTTACTTTTCCAATTGAAATTAAAATATGTTGGTTCATTGGCGACTGTTCTGACGCCATGATATACATTTTCTCGGCCTCATCGAGCTTTCCAAAACTTAGATAAAAATCACCACTGCTATGTATGAAATATGTTCTTTGGGGATCGCTTGCAATTTCTTTTTTTATTTCTAAGTCTGCTAAGTTATAAATATAATTTTTATATACCCCATCTGGCTGCTCGGTAGCGGCACGCTCTGCAAGTAACATCATTTGTTCGACAGCTTCCGAATGCCCAAACGAATTTTTCTCTAATATGTCTTCTAAAATAAGCTTAAATTGGCCATTTTGATCATAATAAAAAAGCGGCGCAGATCGAACAGTTTTTAATAAATTCATATTGATCTGAATATTTTGTATGTTTGAAAAATAAATCCATGCTGAAATCATAGAAACCCAAGAGCCAAGAAATAACATCTTCAAAATATTGTTTCTTGGCAAAGAATTTAAATTATTACTGACAATGGCAATCGGCTGTTCGTGGGATTCTATAAAATAAGTAAATCCAATAGCAGAAAAAAGTAAAAAGTAACTTGTGATGTTATCAAATACAAATTGATTATTAACACAATAAAAAACCAACCCGCCGAACAAAAATGCTTTTTGATGTTGATGAAAATTAGAATTTATTTTATTAAAAAGTACTTCTAATAATCGTTTAAAAATAACTAAGTAGCTGATTAAACCAATTAGACCCGCAGTTGTTAACAATTCTAAAATAATATTATGAGTCCGATCATGTAAAGGTTCTACCCAAAGCTTTGGCAAATAGTACTTTGTCGCATATGTAAATCCTTCTTGCCCCCAGCCCAAAAATGGATGCGCCTTAAACGCTTGAAATGCCTGCTGCCAAATTAAAAACCGAATATGAATTGAAGAGCCTAAACTTAAACGATCCGATAAATTTTGATCACGCGTTATAAAAAAATCTATTACATATATAAAAAGTATTGAGAATATAAAAACAGTACTGATTTTTTTTAAATACCTTATGCTCATTTGCTTGTTTTTTATAAAAAACAGATAGTATAAAAAAATTGCTATTATCGAAGAAATAAAAGCTAAAAT
>JAYVKY010000372.1:0-2600 GCA_043767965.1 Pseudobdellovibrionaceae bacterium | reverse complement strand
ATTTCGCGGATATCTTCTTCATCATCGACAACAAGAATTTTATAAGCCATGCGCACCTCCTAACGTTACACAATAATTAGTTTATGAAAAAAGCGCAAGAACTTTCTATTATTTTAAGTAAATAAAATAAGATTTAATGCAGCAAAAACATAGCAAAGCTATAAAGACTAGCTATTAACAAGATCAACGAAGAGATTCGTTGTTTTTTAGAATCATTTTTATCGATTAATTTTTTTATAAGAACTTGTGCAACAGATAATGCAGGTAGCGATGACACCCAAAAGACAAACATCACTAAAGCACCTGCAAGTGCAGACCGAGCAGCCATAGCTGAAAGAATAAAGCTATACAGCCAGCCACACGGTAAAAAGACAGTCATTAATCCCATGACAAAACCTGAATTATTCTTTTTAAAATAATAATCAGATAATTTTTCTGGTATTGAAATTTTTTTATTTTGCGTGATGAACATATAAATTAATAAGGCCGAACACATAAAAACTGAAACATATTTTAACCATTCATAAGATGTTGTTAAAAATTGTGAAATATATCCTGAAAAGGCGCCAGCCAAAACATATGAAATCATTCGACCAAATTGATAGGGAAGCAGTTGTTTTTTTGCAGCCATAAAGCAGGCTGTCGGCCCACACATGACGCCGCAATGCCAGCTGCCAAGAAAGCCTGCAGTGAAAAAACCTACGATCAATGTCATCAGTCCGGAATCATTGAAATTTAAAATCACAGACTAGGCCCTAATAAACTGACCTCAAAAAATTTTGTAAATTCAGTTTTGTGTTCTGAATCATAAAGTTGGATTTTGATTTTTTTATCGTGCTTAAATTCCGACAGAGGTGATGTGATAAAAAAATGCCAGTCGATATGCTCTTTAGGTTTTAAAATAACTTCAGATAATTGTGATGTAATTTGAATGTGCGGGTTATTTAATATTTCTATTTTGTATTTATGAATTTGATCGCTTTGGTTGTTTACGGCAAAGCGAAATTGATTCGTGATCATATTGATTCCGTTTTCTTGCTGCAGACTAAAGGTTGTTGATAGGGATCTTAACATAAAGGCTTCAGAGTGCTGGAGTTTCATTAAGCTAAATACAAGACCAACGGCACAGACAAGTATGCCAATCAAGTACAGTATAGATCGTGGTTTTATAAGTGAAATTTTTTCTGCGTTTAAAGTTTCATATTTAACAAGGCCTGTTGGTTTACCCACTTTGACCATGATTTCGTCACAGGCATCAATGCAGGTTGTACAGGCGATACATTCCATTTGTAAGCCATTTCGAATATCAATTCCGATCGGGCAGGCATTAACACAGCGGTTGCATTTGACACAATCAGAGCGTTTTTCATCATACACAACAGCCAGCGAATTCTGATCAATCAACAGGGCTTGAATTCGGCCGTAGGGGCACATAATTGTACAAAATTGCTCTCGAAACCAACCAAAATTAAATAATAATCCTAATGTTAAAATTTGTGAAAAATAAAAAATGTACTGGTTTGACGAGGGGCCATTTTGAATAATATTGAAAAATTCGTATGCTCCCACAAAATAGGCCAGAAAGCTATGTGCAATGATGGCTGAAGCGATGTAAAACAATGTCCACTTCACTGTTTTTTGTAATAAAAATGTAAAACTGAAATCATCAATTTTCATTTTTCGACGTTTAAGGTAGTTGCCTTCAACCAAATATTCAATACGGCGATAAAGGCCATCAATAAATACAGTTTGTGGGCATGTCCATCCGCACCAGACGCGCCCCCAAACTGAAGTAACAAAGGCTAAACTGAGTGCGCCACCTAATAATAAAAATAGTAATAGTGGTGCATTATGGGCTTTCAGAAGCAATCCAAAGAAATAAAATTCACGGTCGACAATATTT
Source organism: Pseudobdellovibrionaceae bacterium (assembly GCA_043767965.1). GTDB lineage: Bacteria > Bdellovibrionota > Bdellovibrionia > Bdellovibrionales > Bdellovibrionaceae > Pseudobdellovibrio. Next base: position 697 of record JAYVKY010000372.1, on the reverse strand, counting down.
AAATACAAGCTTTGGTGATTATTTATTTGTGTCCATGGCAGGCCCAAAAAAAACACAACCAAAATTGTTTGAACGATGGTTCGATAGCGACGGTAAAACCCAGTCACTTCAGCAGGATTTAACCCTATGCGATTACCGAACTCGTCCAAGCTTGATATTTGTGATAAAGAAATATGGGGTTTCAATTTAAATATTCTTTTCTATGGAGTTTGTTTTTTTGTATGAATCAAGGCTAAAACACCATAAATTTCATCTGGCTTTAAAACACCATCCCATTGTGGCATTCCTTTAGTGGCAACTCCAATACGAATGGTTGTTAAAATTTCAGAGGGTTTTCCAGTGCCATGAATCCAAGTGTTGTCTGTTAAATTTGGTCCAATCTTGCCTTCCAATTTTTCACCGTGGCACATGGCACATTTCGCTTGAAATGTGGCGGCACCCAGTTTGATGATATTGGGATCTCTAATTTTTTTCTCAAGATCGGCTTCGCTAAGATCTGTAAATTTCAAAGCACTTTCAGATCTTATTTTTTCAAGCTTCTGCATTGAAATATTTAACTCTTCCGTTAACGTCAGGCCTGAACGTGTAACTTCATAATGCAAATAATACATAAATGCAAAACATACACTTAAAATAAAAATCCAACTCCACCATGCGGGCATGGGGTTATTATGTTCGATAATGCCGTCATATTCGT
>JAYVKY010000371.1:0-4390 GCA_043767965.1 Pseudobdellovibrionaceae bacterium | reverse complement strand
CAACAAATTGGGATGATAACGGCGCATGTAAGCCGACCGCAGCACAACCATGTACAGATTTAAATAAATTACCAGGCAGCACAGGGTTGGGAAAACTCCCAACAAATTGTAAAGATAAAAGTGGAAAGGCCATCAGCTGTTTGGTTTCTGGATTGGCGGCCTTTAAGCAAAATCCAGATGGCTCGGTCACAGTCAAAGGCCCCAATGGTAATAAAACTTATTCGTCGGCAGATTTCGTTGACAAAAAATCGATGATGGCCGCAGGTATGTCAGCCGCCGATGCAGATAAATTGGTGAATGAATTGTACGGGAAAAACAGTGCACTTGCTAAAGCTGGTGTTGATGCAAAAAATTTAGCAACAGATGCTTCAAAAGATAAAAAATATTCAGATAGCTTTGGTAATACAAGCACTGTGAATTTAAATTCTGTCAGTGACGCAAATAAAAAATTTGGTGAAAAACTGGGTGATTTGGCAGACCGCAGACCTTCGTCAGAGGGCTTAGCCCGCGATTATAAAGGTGATCTGATCGGAGCATCAGGTGATGATATATTTAATATGATGCAAAGGCGCTATAAGCTGAAAAGCCAACAAGATTCTTTTATCGCTCCGTAGGAGCGTAAGTGAACTCCTCCGTAGGAGCGTAAATAGTATTTGCCCGAAGGGTTTAGCTGTCTTAGAATAGTTTCATGTCACAAACAATCAGAGTATTAGGTATTATGAGTGGCACCAGCCTTGATGGTGTCGACTTTGTTAAAATAAAAGTTTATAAAAAAAATTTAAAATGTGAATTTATAGCAATGCAAAGTTTTAAGTTTACTGCTGCCTTACGGCAGCGTTTATTTTTAGCGGCGCAAAATGAAAAAAAGGTTTCAGAAATTTCAAATTTAAATCATGACCTGGGCCGATTTTACGCCGATTGCTTTTTAAAATTAAAAAAGAAAATACGACATGTTGATTTGATCGGGCTTCACGGCCAAACAATCTATCATGAGGGACAAAAATCAACGTTACAAATTGGCGAGCCCAGTTATTTAAGTTTAGTATCAAAAACACCAGTTATTTCAAATTTTCGAGTCGCTGATATTGCGGCTGGCGGGCACGGGGCCCCACTGGCCCCATTTTTTCACGAAGTTGTTTTTGGTCAAAAGAAAAAAACAATCAGCGTTCATAATTTGGGCGGTATCAGCAACCTCAGCCTTATCGTCAACGAAAAAATTAAATTGGGTTTTGACACGGGCCCGGCAAATATGCTGATTGATGAAGAAATCAGAAATGCCAGTCACGGTGAACGTAATTATGATTTGAACGGTACAATGTCATCCAAAGGGCGTGTTAATACCGAATTACTGATGAAAATGTTACAGCATTCTTTTTTTTCTATGAAGCCACCCAAAAGTTGTGGGCGTGAACAATTCGGAAAATCTTTTCACGAAAGTTTCTCTAGTGAATTATCTAAAATAAAAATCGAAGATCGCCTAGCCACATTGACAGAATTAACGGTTTTGACAATTGCTAAATCATATCAAAGTTTTTGTAAGCCCTACCCAACAGAAATTATTTTTTGTGGGGGCGGTGCTAAAAATAAATATTTAATGAAACGCCTGCAAGATGAACTATCTATCGCAGATATCAAAGCGATTGATCACTTAGGTTGGCCCAGTGAAAGTATCGAGGGCGCAGCTTTTGCTTTGTTAGCCGCCTGCAGGCATTGGAATATTCCGGCAAATTTGCCCGTTGTAACCGGGGCAAAGAAAAAAGTGATGTTAGGCCAAATCACTCAGTTGTGAGCAAGGTAATTTTTTTAATTTTTCAAAATGTGATATATAAACAGAATTAATTTCAAGTTGTTTTGAAATCTCTGATTTGGCTTTTGTGTAATCCACAATATTTCCGACTTCGTACCAATCACATTCGATTGAATAAATTTGAACCTTTATATTTTTTAGTTGGTATATAAGCACATCATAAAAAATATTTAATTCTGAATTTTCAGATATATTTTGTAAAAGCTCTGGCGATAAGAATTGTAACCCAATATAATGCCAAGGTTTTGCAGTAGGACTGGGCCGGTCTTTACCGATATGAACTACGGTTTCGTCTTCGCACCAAATCGCATTAAATTTATGGCCGGCCTCTGGATGTTCGGTAACAATCAAAGTGGCTTGTGCATTTTCGGCATAATGTTTATCAAGCGCATTTTGAATAAAATTATTTTCAGCAGTAAAAAAAACTTCGTCAGCATTCATGGCTAAAATTGGAACTTTCATATTAAAATATTTTTTGGCCTGCACAAGGCCGCCAGCACTGCCTTTAATAAAATCTGTTTCATTAGAGAAAATAATACTTGTAGAAACAGATTGATACAGAGTGTGAATTTGTTCTGGTAAATAAAATGTGTTAACTATAAACTGATCTATTTTAATGGCGTCAAGATAAGGCAAGGTGTAATAGCCAAGCGCAATTTGATTCATAGGTATAACTGGTTTTGGGTGTTGATTTGTAGCAGGCCTTAGGCGGGCGCCAATGCCAGCGGCAAACATCATGACATTACATTTGTTCATAATTTTTTTCAAAGGCACCAGCATCAATTAATAAATTTAATAGCAATTTATATTCGGGAAAATGTGCCAACGAGCGCATAACTTTTTTAAGTGTGGGCGTTAAATATTTTAAGTACCTGCGATCACCACGAGTGTTCATAAAGCTAGCAAAGCTGCCGCAGGCTTTAAAGCAGCGCTGCACAGATTGAATTTCATAGATATAATAAAATTGATCGCTAGATGTTTTTTGATCCTGCAAAAAAGTGGTGTGATTGAAATAATAATTCAACATTTGTTCTGCGTATTTATCAGAAATATCAACATATGAATCTTTAATCAGGCTAACTAAATCATATTGAATTGGCCCCAGGCGTGCGTCTTGAAAATCAATGACGTACATTTGATTTAATTTCAGCATTAAGTTTCTTGAATGATAATCACGGTGGCAAATAACTTTGGGCTCATGATGAAGCTTTTCACAGAAGTCTATAAATATTTTCTCAAGCTCTGTTTTTTGAACAGGGCTTAAATTAATTTTCAGAAGCCCTTCGACCAAGTGTTCTTTAGTGTAATTCATTTCCCACAAAAATTTTGCGGTATCAAATTGAATTTCTTTGGCTGTTGTTTTCGAATTTAATTGCGTCGCCGTCGTATGAATTTTGATAATTTCATCAAGAGATTTTTGATAAAATGGCCACGAATTTTCCTGCGCAGAAGATTCCCAAAACTTTCTTTCTAGGGTCAGATCCCCAAGGTCTTCCAGTAAAATCACACCCAGTTCAGCGTTAAGTCCAATCACCTGCGGAACATTTACACTGGCTTTTTTAAAATGATTTAAAACACTTAAAAATGGATAGGTGCCGATATCAAAGGGCTCCCAAGACATTAAAACATGAGTTTGTTGGTTCAATATAATTCGATAATATCTACGAGCCGAGGCATCCCCGGCCAATGGTTGAACTTGGAAGTCAGATGAATCCAAGTTTTTTTGAATAAATTCACAAATAGGATTTGATAATAAATTGTGACCGATCATGTGTTTATGCTGTCATGTCAAAATTTATTTTGCAATCAAGTTTTAACTATTTTTATGAAATGCTTTCACCAAACGAGAAAAACAACAGTTCCAAAACTTCTCTATAAATTTGACCATTCGCTTGTTGATTCATAGGTACCTTGTCAATTTCAAAAAGAAAACCTAAAAGGTCGCTTTTCAGCTGTTCGTGGCAAGGTAAGCTTAAAACTTCTTTATCAGTTAAATCCGAGCCAATTAAAAACTGCAGTTCAATTTGTTGGTGGTCTTTGGCATAATCAGCGACTATTTGAATCTCATTTGAAGAAAGTTGTAAAATATTTTCGATGTAAATCGTAGAGCCAGATAAACTTGCTAAGTCACTGACTGAGTGAATTGATTTCGTAATATCTTGCATTCGAATAAAAAATGAAGAGCCCGATAATTCGTGGATTTGCATTGCAATTTTATGTCTAAGCTCGGGATTTTTTGATTTTAAATGCAAGATATTTGAAATAGTTTTCCTTTTTTCAATTTCTTCAATGTCGCTATCTGTGTCGTGCGCCCTAGGGGCGCCAAAAATCGAAATGACATTGTCGTTAGGTTCGGAATTTGATCTGACCTCGATCGTGTTTTCAATTTTATTTTCGACAGATTTTAAATGTATATTGTACGCTTGTGGCTCAATCAGAAATTGAATTAAATCAGTTAAGTCCATTTTCTCGTCAACGCTCATTGTGGCACCACGTTGTATAATGACGTCGCCTAAATAACGTTGATGTGATTTTAATGGAACAACCAAATCATCGCCCCTAGAATAAAATGGCTGTTCAGAA
>JAYVKY010000370.1:0-2573 GCA_043767965.1 Pseudobdellovibrionaceae bacterium | reverse complement strand
GAAAAAGTAAACAATTCACTTAAAAAACTATCATAAAATTTTTCACTGATTTGAACTTGGTTATACATTCGCGTTGTTAAATTCATCCATTCTGATAAATCTTGCTCGGCATTTGAATTTAAATGATCACGCCATTCTTGCATGCGTTCTGTAAAATTTGCAATTTCTGCCGGAAATTTTTTCGAAAAATCATTAAAATTTAAATAAGCTTCATTTGATTTTACATTAGATCTGTTTTCGGGAAATACCATTGGCGTCAGTGTGCTGATTTTATCAATATCCCATTGGTATTTCGTACCCACTGCAAACAACGAATTTAATGTATACATATCAAATGTTTTAAACAACGCAGGCTTTAATATATTATTCAATCCACGCGTTAAGGTGTCGTTTAATAAATGATCCACGCTGACAAACAATGCGAATTGGGTCACTTGACCAGCAATTTTAAACAATTGAATGCCAAATTTCCCTGGCGTCGCATATAATACGACATCGATGGCAGAAATTTTTAAGCCCGTTTTTACGCCGATACTTTTTAATACACCAAGAAATTTTTGCGCGCTCCAAGCTACGCCCTTATGTGTGAATTCGGTTGCAGCTTGAACCACCATCAACGATACAATCTGCGGTAAATATTTTTGTGTAAGATTTCTAACTGACCATACTTTTAAAGCTGTTTCACAAGCCGAATCATCGACAGCTTTGTTCTCGGCAGTAGTATTTGTTAACAATGTTTTAGAACACGCTGTGATCGAAGCACCAATATCCGCCGTTACTGACGAGGCCAATGAACCGGCCGCCATACCAGCGTAAGAAATTTTTCGCATAGCCATTTCGCGGGCTTGCGGTGACATTTTTGTAAGTTTACTTGTCTGCCAGTTTGAATAAAATCCATTTGCTGCGATAAATGAATAAAATGATAAATTGGCAATCGGATCTTTAAGGCCAATAACTTGTTGTTGAAATAACAAGGGATTTCCACTGCTAGCATTCCACATCGTCATAAAATTAACAGCACCTGTTGCGACAAAAAAACCCAATGTATCAGGTGTTAATCTTAGTAATGAATTGACCATGACGCCGTTATTTTTTGCTGCTACTGCTTCAGCTTGTGCTGCTTTATTTAATTCAATTCGAATTTTTTGAAAATAATTTAATGGCAAGGGTGTTGATTCGAAATTAAGGCGTTCAAGTAATTTACCTGCATCAGAAACTTTTGCAAAGCGTTGTCCCTGTTTTAAGACTTTGGCCGAAACAGCAAAGCCTGATGTTGAAAAACAGATTAAAAGACAGATGGTCAATATTTGTTTCAAATTGATTTTTTTCATATAATTGATAATTGCAAAAAATGTAGCTATGTAATCGTAATTATTTGATATGAATGTACCAAAACAAGACTTAGATGCGAATTGATCGACAACTGTCAGAAATTGAACAGCTGTCTAAATTTTTTACCTGCCGTGCTCCAGTATCTGCGATCAAGACCATTTAATAAAATCGTACTTATTTTTAGTTTATCTAAATGAATCAGACGCTCTTCTCGAAGTGCATAATTATGACGTATTTGCGCAGCTATTTTCATTCGAAGCTCTGGCCCATCGGAATCATTCATTAATTCAACCCAATTTTTAGGAATCATAAACAAATAATTTGTGCAATACAGTGTTTTTAAAACTGTAAATTCGACCTCATGGGCGTAGCGCTCTTGTAAGTACGAATACAGATCAGTGTCAATGGTGACTTCGCCATAGATGTCCTGTGAAACAAGATCTGCTGGAAATTTGCCGACGAGATCAGAAATATGACGATCAAAATAAATATGAAAACGCACATGTGCCATCTCGTGCATAAACATTAATAATGGATTTTCGACTTGATAAATTGAACCGTCTTCAATGGCGACAAAAAACCTTTCTTGAAACCAACCGTCCTTCTTTTTGTCGCGGTACAGCCCATCTGCCGAATCGCTTGTTTCATCGTTTGCATTTTGAGTTGCACGGTCTTTTATTTTGAAATTCTTTTTAAGATTTCCAGCAAATGCAGACACGTGTGTATCAAACGAATATTGCTGTTTAATGGTCTTTGTGAAATTTCTGACCTCAACATCACTTGAGACAAAAGCTTTTTGCAGCATATATTTTAAATTCAATGGCATATTTGGATCATCCATATAGCTTTGAACCAATTTATTTAAGTGGGGTAACTCAGAAAGTTCACTTTGCCAATCAACCTGTGCGTTGCGAATATTTGTTACGGTACTGCTGTTGAATAAATCAATACATTGTTTAGCAAAAGCACTATGCGATAAAAATATAAACAAACAACAAAGGTAATTTTTTTTCATAAACATATTATTGCAATAAATGTAGCTGCTAAAAACAATAGGTATCAACACAGTGTCTCAGTTTAAAACAAAATTCACTCTAAGACAAAAAATGTAAGCAGTCGTTAGTTCTTTAACAGTTTATTTTTTTTACTTTTTCATTCTTGAAATATAATCTAAAAACTAAGGAAAAAATTGTTATGAAAAAAATAATTGTTTTAATCTTAACAGCTGCGCAATTGGTTTT
>JAYVKY010000369.1:0-5523 GCA_043767965.1 Pseudobdellovibrionaceae bacterium | reverse complement strand
TTCGATCAGTCTGGCGACTGTTGATTTGCCGGTTGCTATACCTCCGGTCAGTCCAATCCATTTCATAAGTCTCCTTATTACCTAAATGCAGCCAAAAGGCTTCAGAACTCAATAAATATAGCCGATCTTAAAAACGATGTCCAACTTAGAACAATTCGGCAAATACATTTTATTAGAAAAGCTAGCAGCAGGTGGTATGGCTGAAGTTTATCTAGCTAAATCAAATGGCGCCAATGGTGTCAGTAAGTTTGTCGCTATCAAAAGAATTCTTCCACAATTTTCTGAAAATGATGAATTTATTGAAATGTTCAAAGATGAAGCGAATGTAACTATTAATTTAAATCATTCCAATATTGTTTCTATTTATGATTTTGGTATCGAAAAAGGTCAGTTTTATTTAGTCATGGAATTCGTCGAAGGTCGAAATCTGCGACAAATTTTAAATGAACTTAAAAAAGCCAATAAAAGCATTTCTATTGAACAGTCTGTCTATATTGTAAAGGAGGCTGCGGCAGGCCTTGACCATGCTCATCGCTGTACAGATTCAAAATCTGGAAAGCCATTAAATATCACACATCGTGATATGAGTCCGCAAAACATTATGATTTCATTTGAAGGTGAGTCTAAAGTCATCGATTTCGGAATTGCAAAAGCTGAAAAAACCTCTGACGCTACCAAAGCTGGTACATTAAAAGGTAAATTTGCTTACATGAGCCCAGAGCAATCAGAAGGCTTGCCGATAGATCCGCGCACAGATGTTTTTGCTTTAGGTATTATTTTATGGGAACTTTTAGCCAATGATCGATTGTTCACCGGCAGTAATGAGGCTGCGATCTTGCGCAAAGTTCGTGAATGTCAAATTCCAGCGATCCGTAAAATTAATCCACTTGTTCCGCCTGAATTAGAACGAATTGTCACAAAGGCTTTAGCCAAAGATAAAAATGTTCGCTATCAAACTGCAGCTAATTTGCAAAAAGATTTAAATCGTTTTTTAAATATGCAATACCCCGACTTTGCATCACAAGATTTTAGTATCTTTATTAAAGAGTGTTTTAAAACTGCATTTGCAGAAGGTCGTGAAAAATTAGTTCGCTACGGAAAAATTGAAACCTTACCTAGTGCCGCAGCATTAACTGAAACGCTCACCTATACCGCTTTAACTCTGCCCTCGGAAAGAAATAAAAATAATTTGCCGCCCATTCCTAAAAACGGTGCCGCCCAATTGCCAATACCTCAGGAACCCTTACCAATGGCAACAATACAGCCAGTTCGGATTACTTTAGACGGTGTACGCGGCGCAAATATTACAAAAAATGCTTCGAGCAGATCGTCAAATAATGAATTCGGACAATCAACGCGATTGACTCATCTGACTCAGATGACTAAATATTCTAATTCATCAGTACGGACAAAGTTTAAATCCAAACGACAAACCAACGATGTACTCATGAAATTTTTCTTTGTTACTGTTTTCGCCTTTGCTAGTTTTTGGGGATATAAAACCATTTTAAAACCCAATGCAGAAAAACAAATAGCTTTTTTAAAAAATAAAAACGTAAAAACACCGATTGAAATTGAAGGCAAAATTGATATGGGCTCGACAGCCAAAGTGACAGTCGCGATCACCAGTCAACCGGCTGGCGCACGTATTTATATCAATAACCAAGATACGGGGCAAACAACACCGTCGATTGTGACTTTAATTGCCAACACAGATCTTGTGATTGCGATGTATAAAGAAGGCTATTCAAAATATGAAACTACAAAACAATTTAACCAAACAACATCATTTACGGCCACATTGCAGCCGCAAATCAGTGGTGGTTATGTGAACATTTACATTGTCAACGGCGGGGCCCGGCCTTCCCTTTTTGTAAATGGTCAACGACTGAGTGAACAATTACCCATTAAAAAATATCGTGTTCCAGCAAATACAGAAATCACAGTTTTTGCCGAAAATGTAATTACAAGACTGAGTGATGAAATTAAGGTTAAAGTTCCCGCCGATCATGTTGTTGATGTTGAATTAATTTTGGGTCGAACACAACGCGCTAGAAAAAAATGATGCCAAAAAAACTAGAAACCATTACTGACTGGCTGCTGCGTATTCAATCTAGGGACCAAAAGAATGCCGTATCATACAAAGATTTAAATACCAAAACCTGGCAAAATTTAACTGCTATTCATTATTTACAAAAAATAACAGCCTTCAAAAAAATACTATCTGCACAAACTGTTGATCAATCTTTGAAACGTAAAACCGTCGCTTTAATTTCAAGTACTCGCTGGGAGTGGTCAGCTATTGATATCGCGACAGTTTCGTCAGGGGCCTTGCTTGCCCCGTTGTACCCGAATTTAAGTGATGAAGATGTCACTTATATCTTAAACCACTGTGAAGCTGATATTTTAGTTTTAGAATCAAAAAAACATCTTGATCAATTTCGTCGTATAGAAAATCAAATACAAAAAAAATTAATTCCGATCATTATCGATGAACTTGATCTAAATATTGATTCAATTTCAAGTTCAGATATCGAACACCTTATCAACGAATCAAGACATGTTCAGCACGAAGATCCCATCACAATTATTTATACTTCAGGCACAACAGGACAACCCAAAGGTGTTTTGATGCAGCACCAAGCCTTGATTTCTGAAGTCAGCGAAGCCTTTTCACTGTTTCACGTCAGCGAAGCAGACACATCCCTTTCATTTTTACCCTATGCGCACGTGATGGGCCGGATAGAACACTGGGGCAGTTGCTTTGCCGGCTATCGCCTGGCCTTTGCTGAATCAATTGACACATTAAAAAATGATTTAATAGAGATTAAACCCGATTTTTTAGTCTCGGTCCCCCGTATTTTTGAAAAAATATATGCCGGAATTTTAAATCAGGTTGAAACAAAGCCAATGAAGAAAAAATTATTTTATCAAGCACTCGAAGTTTCAAAAAAAATGAATTATTACAGACAAACAAAACAGTCGGCGCCATTGTCACTGATCTTACAATTTGAAGTTTTATCTAAAGTCGTCTTTGCACCCGTTCGAAAAGTTTTCGGCGGAAAACTTCGTTTTGCCATCAGTGGCGGCGCTCCGCTGGGGCAAGACCTTGGCCATTTTTTTGCTAACATGGGTATTCAAATTCTAGAAGGTTATGGCTTAACCGAAACATTTGCTGCCGTGACTGTAAACACAGAATCACAGCAGCAATTAGGCACCGTTGGTCGACCGATTGGTGATGTTGAAATTCGTTTTGATCATGACGGCGAAATTCTTATTAAATCTAAGAAGAACATGAAAGAATATTTTAAAAACCCTGAAGCCACTGCTGATTCTTTCAAAGATGATTTTTTTAGAACTGGTGATATTGGCGAATTAACCGCAGACGGATTTTTAAAAATTACCGATCGAAAAAAAGATCTAATTAAAACCGCTGGCGGTAAATACGTGGCTCCGCAGAAACTTGAAGGCTTATTAAAACAAGAGCCTGTCATTTCACAGGTATTAATTATTGGCGATCAACGAAAATTTATATCAGCATTAATTTCGGTCGAAACCACCGCCGAAGACAACGAAATAATCTATTCAATAATTAAAGAAAAAATTAAAAAACACATTCAAAAAATCAATTCTGGCCTAGCCAGCTACGATGCCATCAAGAAATATGAAATTGTCTTTGAATCTTGGACTATTGACAATGGCAGCCTAACCCCTTCAATGAAAGTCAAACGCAAGGTCATTGAAAAAAAGTACCTGGAACTTATAGACCGAATCTACGCTTAATCGTCACACTGTCTAAATGTGAGACACCCCAAATCGAATTTAACAGTTGCGGCCATGGAATGGATTCTGCTTGTTCAATGTATGAATATATTTAATTGAACGGAGTACCTATGAAAAACATTTTTTTAGCCACATTAACAATTATATCGATGATCAGTTTAGGTTGTGCCAAAGGCAATGATTCAGGTCAGCCGCCACTGCAGCAAACAACAACGATGAATACGGATTGTGTGACCTACCCACAAAACTGTAATAGCACTTATTATAATAACTCAAACGGCTTTCAGCCTTACAATTACAACAACAGCAACTATTATAATAGTGGCTATAATAATTATGACTATAACTCGGGTTACGCATATGGCACGGGATATGGCTCTGGTTATCGCTCAGGATATGGTTATGGCTCGGCATCAAACTACTACAACAATACGGCCTCAAGCCTTTGCAATTGCCCACAGGGTTCTATGCCTACATACAATACCTACGCAGGTATGGGGTGCGTAAATTCTGGTTTAATAAATAATAATGGTTATTCGGGCTATGCTTATTTTAGCTGGGGTACCGGATCCAACAACAACCAATGGATGAATATTCCGCAAGTTTCAAATTATGTGGGTTACGGAAGTCAATCATGTTACAATGGCGTTGTGCAGTCATGCCTGACAGACCAGCAAAATATGTGCGGTATTGGTTATACTTGCCGCGCTAGTTCTGCCGGATCGCGAATGGGACTTTGCGTGTCAAATTCAGCAGCATCTTCAGGACAAATCTATCGATAAATTATATTGATATTAAGCTTTAAAAATCGACACTCTAGAACTCCTTTGATAGCGTAAAGCAAACAATGTTTGCAGGATGCAACGCTCGACTGAAGGAGTTTTTTATGCCAACCACAACCAATCCCCTATTACAAAATTTTAATCAAAAAGATCAAGCTGTTCCTTTTGATTTGATTCAACCCGCCCATTACGTTCCTGCGCTGCACGAAGCAATTAAAGGTTCAAAAATAAAATTAGAAATTTTAAAAAAACAAACAACAATCACGTTTGAAAATTCTATTTTAGCCTTAGAACAAATTTCTGAAGCCGTCGATCGCATTTCGGGAATATATTTTAATTTGTTTTCAGCAGAGGCCAATGACGAACACCAAAAACTCGCACAAGAAATTTCGCCAATTCTGTCGGCTTTTGCCTCAGACATTTCTTTAGATTCAGATGTGTTTTCAAAAATTAAATTTATTTATGATAATAGGATTTCATTAAAACTGATCGATGAGGATTTGAAGCTTACAGAGAAAATGTATAAAGATTTTGTCAGAAATGGCGCCTTATTAAATACCACAGAGAAAGAAAAATTACGCGCGCTTGACCAAGAGCTTTCTGTTTTGGGCCCCCTGTTTTCTGAAAATGTTCTTAAAGCCACAAATGCTTTTGAATTATGGATAACAGATTCAAAAGATCTTGCTGGTTTACCCGCTGGTGCCATCGAGGCCGCCAGTATTTCAGCTGAACAAAAAAATAAAAAATCCCAATGGCTGTTTACGCTTCATGGCCCATCACTGATACCGTTTATGACCTATTGTTCGAACCGAGCCTTACGTGAAAAAATGTGGCGCGCAAGTTCTTCGAAATCCTTCGGTGATGAATTTGATAATTCTGAAACTGTTTTAAAAATTGTTCGTTTAAAACATCAACGCGCACAAATCATGGGTTATAAAAACCATGCCGATTATGCCTT
>JAYVKY010000368.1:0-8316 GCA_043767965.1 Pseudobdellovibrionaceae bacterium | reverse complement strand
CATACTTCGAATATATCGTATATATTCGAAGTATGATTAACAGATTAGAAAAACTTAGTAAAAACAAGCACTTGTTCTTATTTGGCGCCCGTGGCACGGGTAAATCAACATTACTACGTTCGATTTTTAATAATCCCAAAACTTTATGGATTAACTTACTGACCGAGGCTGACGAATTACGCTTTGGGAAACATCCCGACGAACTTTCAAGACACATTCAAGCCACCAATTATGATTATGTGATCATTGACGAGGTTCAAAAATTTCCAAAACTTTTGGACATCGTTCACAATGAAATAGAAAAAAAAACTTCTGATCAAAAAATTCCTTTTTTTATTTTGACTGGCTCAAGTGCGCGAAAACTGAAGCGCGGTGGCGCAAATATGCTGGGCGGTCGCGCAATTACTTTTAACTTATATCCGTTTACACACTTAGAGCTTGCAGAAGAATTTGATTTATCAACACAGCTTCAATTTGGGTCGCTACCGATGCTCTTAACTTGCAAAACAGATCAAGAAAAAGAAGATTTTTTAAAAAGTTATGTACAGAATTATCTGAAAGAAGAAGTCCTCATTGAACAACTGGTCCGACAAATAGAACCCTTCAAAGATTTTCTGGAAGTTGCAGCACAAATGAATGGGCAACCTATTAATTATTCAAAAATTAGCCGCAACGTAAACACATCCGATCAAACTGTAAAAACTTTTTTTCAGATCCTCGAAGATACGTTAGTTGGATTTCATTTGAAACCGTTTCACAGATCTGTCCGAAAACAACAAAAAGAATCGGCTAAATTTTATTTTTTTGACATCGGCGTAACTCGTGCACTGACCAGACAACTTAAACTGCCGCTCGACCCAAGAACCAGTGAATTTGGAAATTCTTTTGAACATTTTATTATATTAGAAATATACAGACTTTGTTCATATTATAAAAATGATTACCGCCTCAGCTACATACGAAGTAAAGACGATGTTGAAGTTGATCTAATTATTGAACGCCCCGGAAAAACTGATCTGCTTGTTGAAATTAAATCAACGACTCAGGTTACAGAAACAGATACCAAATCAGTCGCTAGTTACCAAAAAGATTGGGATCAGCCCTGCGAAGCAATTTTATTATCGCTAGATCCTTATCAAAAAAAAATTCGAAATGTAACCTGTCTTTTTTGGAAGGAAGGAATCCTGCAATGTATTTGATCGTAGGCCTTAGCATCCCTGGGCAAAAATATAACCTCATGCTTAATAACTATCAGATACTTTTCGTAAAGTTGTCATCAAATTGTCATTTTTTTCGCTAAATATTCATTATAATTCATGTCATACGTATTTAATTGGTTCTTATCGATTTCAAAAACGCGGGTTGTGATTTCGCGCAGGAAAAAACGATCATGCGATACCATCATGACAGTGCCTGGGAATTCTTTGATCGCTTTTAATAAAACTTCACGCGAGCGGATGTCTAAGTGATTCGTAGGCTCGTCAAGCACCAATAAATTCACCGGGTGTGATAATATACACGCAAGTAATACGCGTGATTTTTCACCGCCTGATAAAATTGAAATCTTTTTTTCGACTTCTTCACCCGAAAATAAAAAAGCACCTAACAAACTTCGGATGGTACCTAGTGTTGAATTTGGAACTCGGGATTCGACCTCTTGTAAAATGGTTTTTTTAGGGTCTAACACATCCAATGAATTTTGTGAGAAATATCCAGTGACGATACTGGCGCCGACCTGACACACGCCTGATGTGGGATCGGTTTGGCCGGTGACAATTTTTAAAAATGTGGACTTACCCGCCCCGTTCACACCGACAACGGCCACGCGATCTGCACGCTTCACTAAGGCTGTGGCATTGGCAAAAACATTTTTTTCACGACCATCCGTTAAGGAATAGGTTTTTGCTAAGCCTGTGACGCGGACGACTTCGTCGCCACCGCGTGGTGGCACGGGCCAGACGAAATCCATGGTGCGTTCTTCGATGGGAATTTCAATACGTTCAATTTTATCAATTTTTTTAACTCGGGATTGCACTTGGGCTGCGTGTGAAGCCCTGGCCGCAAACCTGGCAATGAATTCTTCTTCTTTCGCCAGCATGTCGTCTTGACGGCGCGCTTGGGCAATCAGTTGTTCTTTACGAATGTCGCGCTCTTTTTCATAGAAATCATAATTGCCACCATAGGTGGTGATTGCGCGATTTGCGATTTCAATTATTTTTGTCACTAAGCGGTTCATGAAATCACGATCGTGTGAAGTCATCAACACTGAACCCTTAAAAGCTTGCAGCCAACTTTCAAGCCAAACAATCGATTCGACATCAAGGTGATTCGTCGGTTCATCCATTAATAATACATCTGGAATTAATAATAAAATTTTCGACAATGACACGCGCATTTTCCATCCGCCTGAAAATTGCCCAACGTCCATCAGCATGTCTTCTTTTGAAAAACCAAGGCCACCTAGAATTTCTTTAGCACGTGATTCTAAATCGTATCCCCCGATGCTTTCAAATTCAGATTGTAATTCACCGTAGGTTTCAACAGTCTTCATCATATCGTCTTCAGTCAAATCGGGATCAGACAATTTGTCTTCGAGGCGTTTGATTTCAGATATCAGTGATTCAAGATTACCTGATGAAAGAACTTCGGCTAAAACTGTTCGGCCTTTCATGTCTTCGATATTTTGTGAAAAATATCCGATACGAATTTTATCAGGTCTGCTGACTGAACCCTGATCAACAGATTCTTCACCCATAATAAGTCTGAAAATAGTGGTCTTACCCGCACCATTCGGGCCTACCAGGCCGATTTTCTCACCGGGATTAATTTGAAATGATCCATTAGCAAACAGAATTTTCGAACCTTGTTGTTTCGTTACGGCATTAAATGAGACCATGTTGTATCCTTTTAAAACGGAAAATATATTTTTTTGAGAATAGAATAAAAAAAATGGAAATTCAATCAGTGACTCTGCTATTCTGATATCACAAAGAATGATCAGGGTCAAAGCGGTTTTAATCAAAAGGAGGACGTTTGAAGAGACGAATCTTTAATCATAACGATAAATCACCAAAGTGATGTCAGACGAAATAAAATATTTTACAAGAATAAAGGAAATTAAATCGCTTCATCTTTTACCTAATAGGAGGTCACTAGCGGTTGAATACAATGCGGATTAATCTGCATTCTTCTTTTGTCTCAAGGCAAACTTTCAGAAATGAAAGGACGCAAAACTATAGGGGCTAATTGTGCTCAGCTTTTGCTGAGCTTTAATTTGCTAGCCAGCTGCCAAAGGTAATTACAACCTGCGGTGAAGACTGCAATGGAAGAAAAAAATTATAAAATTTTATTCATGGATTGGTTTCATTCCCCTTAGATCCAAGCATTTCATTGACGAGAAGCTTGGATCTTTTCTTTTTTATGCACCAACTTAGCATCTAACGTAACAATCGTTACTTCTTTACAATCGCATTCTCTGGCAAAGCTAAACGACGACCACTTAGAATTTTTGCTTTTCTAGATATCCTATTTGTTTTCTTTAAATCAAGAATACTGACTTTATATCTTTCCGCAATCGAGGCCAATGAATCACCTGGTCGCACAATATAAAAAGCCCCTTTAACAACACCTTCTGCTTTAGGATTTGTCTTTTTATTTTTTACTGCTGGCGTTCGATCTGGCACTAATAAATTTTGACCTATACGCAATTTTTTCTTGCGGGCCAAATCATTGATCTCTCGTAAATAGGCAATATTTGTTCGATATTTTCTGGCAATTGTTGAAAGGGTTTCACCTTTTTTAACTTTGTGACTTTCAAATTCATTTTGATCTGGAACAAAATCAACAACCGATGCGATACTGACTTTTGCGGCCTCGAGGCCAGCAAGTAATGTACCTGGCGGAATTCTTAGATTCAATTTACCATCAGCCAAAGGGGCAATTTCACCTTTGTACTTGGGGTTTAAATCTTTAAAATCTTCGTAATTGATATTCATTTTTTCAGCCATCAATTTCAAATTCACTGGCTGATCAAAAGTTAAATAATCAAATTCAATTGGTGTCATATAATCGATACCTTCAAAACCATACTTGTCTGGATTTTTAGCAATCAACTTAGCTGCGATATATTTTGGAACGTAATTATCAGTCTCGCGTGGCAAAGCCCGTTTATTACGAGAAAGCTCCCAAAAATCATGGGTCTTATATTTTTTAACAACTTTTAAAACACGACCCTCACCCACATTGTAAGCGGCCATTGATAAATACCACGAATCAAAAATTTGAAATAAATCTTTAAAATATTCAGCCGCAGCCTGTGTCGCCAAAACAGGATCGCGCCGTTCGTCAATCAACTTGTTAATCTCTAATTTGTAGCGCTTACCTGTACCGCGAATAAATTGCCAGTAACCGACAGCTGATGCCGTTGAACGTGCGCTTGAAGTAAATCCTGATTCGATCAGTGCGATGTAAAACAAATCTTCGGGTAATTTATTATCACGTAAAACTTTTTTCATTAAAGCTTCGTAACGAGTTGATCTTGCTAAGTAGCGCTCCATATGAGGGCGACCTCTACCTTGAAAATATCTGATCCACATTTCAACATTTTCATTAATCTCGATAGGTATTGTTTCAAGCTCTTCGGATTGAGCCTGCATAACGGGTGCCACCGCCTCTGCTTTTGTTGGCCCGTTCACTCGAAAATTTTGCAGATCACCTTTTTCAGTGTATTGATCGCTCACCAAACTTGATTGATTATGAGCACAAGAATATAAAAAAGAAACTACTGCGAGCAAAAATATTTTTTTCATAAGACCTTTATTATACGTGCCTTAGGTCGCGTGAGCAACCAGACCTAAGTACTATTTCGACTGATTTAGACCTTTGGTAAATCATTAATGATTTCAAAAGATAACTTTTTAAGCTGTTCGAAGACTTCTGTGATTGGTTTTTGACCTATTAACTGTGATTTGACTTCCTCTGGCGCAAAACCAATCATCTGAAAATATTCAAATTTTTCAGCTAAAGCAGATTCATATTTATTTCTATAGTTTTGCGGAACTTTTGAAATCATCTGGGCCCACTCTGATGTTGCTTTTTTCTCGTGCGCCATTTGCGCCAGTAGCATGTAAATTAAGTTCACAGACTCTGTCCCCATTTTGCGATCGTTTTTTTGATCGATTGATTTCTGAATCAACGAAATCTTTTGATCAATTACTTTTTTAAACTGTGGTCCATGACTGATTTTTAAATAGCTATTTAAAAATAATCCTAGCATCCCGATAAAAACAAACAATCCTCCACCAAATAATACTTGCGAGCGCATCGCTAACCACGAAAAATCATCGGGTAACTCAAGCGTGGGCTTTAAATTAGTCATTTGATCTTGACCTGCACCTTGGGGCAAAGCTTCTTTTGAATTTTTATTTTCTGGCAAACCTTCAGTGATTTTCAAATCTAAACTTTCTGTACTTTTAGAGACATATTTTTTTTCTTCAGGATCAAAATATGAAAACATAATTTGCGGAATTTTTACATCTCCTTTATTTTTTGGCACTAATAAAATTTCAAACTCTTTATAACTTTGTCCGTTTTTAAAAAATTTAGATTCACTTTTTGTATCGTAAACTTCAAGCCCCGCCGGCCACTCGATCGGTGGCAATTCAATCAGCTTAGCATTACCTGAACCCTCGAATCGAACCTTTAATGTGAAAGGTTGATTCGCCGGAAATTGCAACCCGTCCACTTGAGTTTGAATTTGAAATTGGCCAACAGCACCAGAAAAACTGTGTGGCTTTCCCTCTGTCGGCAAGGGTAAAACCTTAATCGCTGTACGTTTCGAAGCCCTGGTATACTCAGAGAGCTGTCCCCAACCAAATTGCGTTGGCAACCTGACTTTTCCTTTAATTTTAAATTCATCGACAACCGCAACACCCGCTTTAATCGGAAATAATCCATGGCTGGCCAAAAGCCCTTTTTTAAATCTGACTCCATTGACGATCTCGTCGGTGAATTGCAAATTGGGAACTTCTTCGATAATTTCTTTCCAAAAACCTTTTAAATCTGGAAACTTTGCGCGGTCGATGGACTCAAGATTTCCGCGGGTGTAAATATACCAATTTGCAGTGATCTGTTGTCCCTCATAGACTTCTTTTTTATCGATATCTAAATAAATAAAAAAAGCTTCTCTTTCGTTGACGTCTAATTTTTTCGATTGAACTTCGGCGGGTTGGTTGCCGCCACCAAAAAACTGATTGAGTGGGTTTTGTGAACCCGCGTTACCACCTCGGCCAATTTGTTTTTGCATATCTTCAATCATTTTTTGACGCTGTTTCATCAACTGTGAAAACATATCATCATCGTCTTCTTCACCAGATGGTTCTGATGGCAGTTGCTGCGCTCGCGGACGATTCTTTAGAGAATTTTGATTTTGTACTGTTTTTGAAACATTTATTTTTTGTGGCGCAGTGGCGATGGTTTTACTATTTACAACCACTTTGAATGACGGGATCGTTACGAACCCGGCCTTTGTCGCCTGCACAATATAGTCGTATTGTTGACTGACCGTTTTTGAAAATTCTGTTTTGCCATTTATAAAATTCATTCTGGTCGATGAAGATTGCCCCGAATTTTGTGCTTGCAGAAGATTCAGACCCTCTGTCTGTGGGAACTGTGGGTCTTGCACGTCAAGGTCTTCTGTTGATTGGATAATTAACGTAATTTGAATCTGATCGCCTACGCCAACACTTTCAGGTCTGACTTCAACACTGAGATTCACTTCTGCGTAGGCATAATTGAAAAATATGACATTTGAAAAAAATAAAAAATAAAAAAACAGACTACCAATCTTTTTCATTTTTATCCTCTTTACGTTGATCTTTCTTATTGAAATTTGATCTTATTTTTTGATCTTGCTGTGATAATTCGCCCAAGATTTTTTTAACATCACCTTCTGTTAACTGATCCCCTTTAAAGGGACGAGGTTTGTATTTTGAATTCGATTTTCTATCTTGGCCTTGATCTTTTTGTGGTTCTTCTTTATCTTTATCTTTATCTTTGCCCTGTTTTTTGTCGTCTTTGTCTTTGCCATCACCTTTTTTGTCTTTGTCATCATTTTTGTCTTTTTGGTCTTTTTTCTGTTGCTGAATCAGCAGTTCGATATTGTGCTTTGTTTCGACAGAGGTTGGCAGGATGTCGAGTGCGGATTGATAATGGTTTAAAGCTTCAGCAATTTTCTTTTGTGCACCCTTCAGAACACCTAAATTAAAATGATATTTAAACTTTTCTTCGTCGCTTGTGGATTGGTTCAATGCAGACAAAAAACTTTTCTCTGCATCTTCTTTTTTTTCAAGCAAATCAAATGTGATCCCTAAATTCGATTGAAGTGCTGCATTATCTTGGTTTTCAATCGCCTTTAATACAAAATCATGGGCCATTTGATTTTGTTTAAGCTCGATCGCTTTTCGAGAAGCCCAGTCGCAATAAAAGGCCTTTACATTTACAAAATGATTTTGATCACTCGGCTTCTGCTGGCAAGAGAGAATATTTAAACTTAGAAAAAACAAAATAAATTTAATTCGTAAGTTATAATTCATATTGTCCTTTCCATGGTTTTAAATTTTTATTTCGGTCAGAAATTAGCAAACTGATCAAAATAAATAAAAAGCCCAAAAGCAAAGGGAACGTATATTTTTCATCATACTGGGTCGTTATTGCCGATGCAAACTCTGCTTTTTCATATTGATTAATATCATCCGCAATTTTTCGCAGATGATCACCGCCAAAATTTGAAAAATAAAAATGACCTTGACCTTTTTCTGCTAATGATTTTAAAAAATCACCTTTAACCTGTGTTATAATTGTTTGACCAGATTTATCTTTTCGCATGCCTGTCAGATTTCCAAACCGATCCCTGGCCGGAATTGTTCCGCCTTTTTCAGTCCCATAAGCCACTGTAATAATATGAAAACCTTCTTTTGTTAATTTTTCTGCCGTCTCAAGCGCACCCGGTTCTTGATCTTCGCCGTCAGAGACCACTAAAATTACGCGTGTGGTTTTTAAAGTTTGATCCTGTGTCACACCACCTTTTTCAAAGGCTTCTTTGGCATAACTGAGTGCGATTTCAATATTTGTGCCTTGCGAACTGACTGAATTTGTATCTAAAGAATCAACATACATTTTTAAAGCACCAGGATCAGTTGTCAGAGGTGACATCAATGCGCTGCTGCCAGCAAATGCGATCAAACCCGTTTTATTCCCAGGCATAAGCTCAATCAATTTTGAAAGTTCGACTTTCATTTGTTGCAATCTGGAAGGCTT
>JAYVKY010000367.1:0-13727 GCA_043767965.1 Pseudobdellovibrionaceae bacterium | reverse complement strand
ATGATTATCTGCTGTACGGAGGCTATCCCGGCTCGTACGCGCACATCAAAGACGAATCTCGTTTTTCAAATTATATGACAAAATCAATTATTCAAACAGTTATTGAAAAAGATATACTACAATTTCAAAGAATTAAAAAACCCGCCTTATTCAGACAATTGTTTGAAATTTTAAGCCGCCTGCCCGCCTGTGAAATCAGTTACACAAAATTGTTGGGACAATTGCAGGATAAAGGCAATACAGATCTGATCAAAGATTATTCGGATCTGTATGAAGGTGCTTATCTATTTCAACAAGTTCATAAGTATCAAACAAATCACTTTACCAGAAAAACTTCATCGCCCAAAATGATTCCCTTAACACCGGCACTGATTAATTTAGATTACAAGTCCGCCTCGCCAGAAAATCGTGGCCGGACCTTCGAGGCCTGTGTCGGCGCTGATCTTGTAAGGGCCGAATTTGAAGTATATTATTGGCGCGAAAAGGATTATGAAGTTGATTTTGTTTTTGATTATAAAAATAAAGTCATTGCCATCGAAGTTAAGTCCCGCAAAAAAAAATCGTCAAAAAGCATTACAGAATTTGTAAAAAAATATCCCCAGGCCATTGTGATTTATATAAATCCGGAAAATTATGCGCAGTTTTGCGATAATCCTAAAAAAATTTTCGAAAAATTTATTTAGTAGAATAAAAAAGGCTGTGTATTCACACAGCCTTTTTAAGTTTAAAAATAGTTATTTTAAACTATAAAACTTTAAACAAATCATCAAACTTATTTGATAGTTCATTCAGTTCTAATTCAAACTTATTACGATCTCGTTTTTCTTCTGACATTGTTTTCAATATGCTGTCACGAAAGTTTAATAATTCACTTGTTGCATCAGTCACATGTTTTCCTAATCGATCCATTGTTTCTAAGATTATTTGCTTCTTTTTTTCATCAACACGGCCTTTTTTATCCCATTTTTTTAACATTTGCGATAAGATGAATTTGTTTTCACCTTGAATCATTTCAGGTGTGTAAGCCGCGTATTTTTGCGTCCATTCCGTAGATTTATTTTTATCTGAAATAATATCATCAATAAATTTTGTATAATCACGAACTAACTCATGTGCATTACGAATAAACACACCATTATTTGTATCCATGTAATAAGATCTTGCGTCAGCATTTGCAGAACCAATAATCATATCATCACCCAATAACGACAATTTCGTGTGTAAAGAAATACCAGTACCGACATGGGACGCATTATATTCAAAATAATCTAAGGTTGGAAACCAGCGTTTGTAATGAAACCTTCCGTCTTCGTTAAATGACTTTTCGTAAGCCACCATTCCGCCGTAATGTTTAAATAATTGAATCATCTGATAACGCGCGAAAATATTAATTACGTTTAAATCTGTGGTTTGAAAAGAATTCGTCAATAACGTCAAATGCACGCGGTGACAGTCTCCGTAATCACCGTTTAGCATCTTAGCAATTTTATGAACTAAACCCGACGGCATAAATAAATATGCCGAATGTAAAATGACACGCTTATCTGTTTGAGTATCACGGCTCATTTTACAGGTGTTTTCTAAACCCTTGTACCATAGAGCATGAATATTTTTATTATACTTTGCTTCAGCGCCGATACGCGAACCCACTTGGCGAACTTTCTCGGCACCCTTCACATTAAAAGATGTATTTTCAATGTAATACACTTCCGCTGTTTGCAAATCAGCCTGGCTTAATTGATTAAGCTGTGGACTGTAAGAACTTTGCATCTTCCAGTTATCACGTAATTGTTTTTTTGCAGTGCCTTCGTAATTTGTTAAGTAATTTTCAGCTGATGCGTTCATCTCGGACTGAGCCTTTTGTTGACGTATTGACTCAGACACAAAGTTTGGCATTTTTGAAAAACGCTCTTCAATGCATGAACCTAATTTATCAGGGGCTACTTTTCCAGCTTGAGCATCTTGCAGACAAGAGCCCGCTGCCATGCCTAAAGCTTCCGGGTTCGACGGAATATCAAATGGCATCACACGTTGAACAGTTTTAAAATCGGCAACCATTTCTTTAAAGTTAAACATCGAATCGTAACTTTTTTCGATCTCAGAGGCCCCGCCCGCAGACGTTACACCATGAAAATCTGTGTCCATAAAAATATATTTACCTTTTGCACCAAGACGCGATTTCATGTGATAGGAATCTTCAACATTTCGTCCGCCCAATTGAAATTCACGACCATCAACGACGATCAGCTTGTGATGCGTGTAATCAGTCAGGTGATCCCACTCTTGCGTATGAGTTGTTTTTTTACCAGGGACAATGATGTCATTTATAATTGGTAGTCGACCAGTTAATTCATTCATCACTGGATTTAATTCGTCCGGATGCATAGCCATTGCGATCTGCACTTTAATCATTGAAATAATATTATGATTAATTTTTGCATCAATCATTAATTTAAAGAATTCAAATAGTTGGCCGATATCTTGTTCTTCTGCGCCTTCTTTTTTCTTGTAATCAGCCGGATCAATCTGACCGCCAACTCCGAGGGCGACCTTTAAAGCTATTTTACTTTTGCCATATAAACCTGAAAGCATCATACGCGAAAAAAATGTTGTTTCTTGATTTGACAGTGATTTCATTAAGTCAGCTTTAAATAGCTGACAAGAATTTGCTTCTGGTTTGTCAAGCTTTGGACACGGCAAAGTCATATACTTTGCATCAGCAAGAATTCGCTCTGACGGAAAATTATAAAATCGAATGTCGATATTTCCGCGCCCCTCTTTGAGCATCATCGAAAATAAATCCATGTTTGCATAATTCGTAAAAATATCGACAAGCAATTTAACTTTTACCCCCGATTGGGCCTTTTTAATTAACTCACTTGTAAGCACAGAGGCCGAATCATCATTTGCATATATAAAGTAAACTAGACGGATTTCTTTTTGCGCGCTTTTAATCATTGCAAGCTTTGAATCAAAGGCCGCATCATTATCAATAATAACTTCCGCTTTTTGTAAATTTAATTTTGAACTTGAAGCAAATTTTAGAATTTCTGCTGAAGATAAATTTTTAGCGGGGCTTTGATCGCTAAAATTCATCGCGTATCGATCCATATTATCTTCGAATATTTTTTTAATATTATCAGAAACACTTGCGACGCCGCGATCTGTCGTGTTGATTTGTGACGAAACACAAGAAACAACACCTGCAACTAACGCAATACCAAGTCCTGCGATTAGTAAAATCTTTTTATTCATAAAATAATCCCTTCGTCATTTTAAATTAAGACTGATTTAGTTTATGCATAAAAACAGTGAATAACAGAAAAATCTGCTGACGATTGGGCTTTGGTCGGGCCCAAGTTTTGTTTTTAGAATTTATCCGGATAGAAAATTTTGCATGGTTATTTGAAACAATCTACATCATTTCGCACACCGCATCTATATTTGTACACCAGGTGCTATTTATTGATTCTGAAGTTGGCTATAGACAATTTCAGAATTTTTGCCAAAACGCGCATTTTAATTGTTTTACTCGGTGACCTGACCCTGTTCATAGACTATCCAAACAGTCCATACTTATGAATTACAGATTTTTTTTATTACTTTTTCTATTTCCTTCTATGGTTTTCTTGCACAAAGAATACAATCCAAATCATACATCAATTCTTCTGACTCCTATGACCGCTCTGGAAACAAAAAAATTAAATGAGGACATTCAAAAAACCTTACCCCTGTGGCGTAAACAATTTGTAAAATATGGCCGTAAATACAATGTGTCCTGGACACTGATTGCAGCTGTCGCCTACCAAGAATCAAAATGGAATAACGAAGCCGTCAGTTTTACCGGTGTCAAAGGCCTAATGCAGTTAACGGCATTAACTGCTGAACATATCGGAATCACCGACCGTGAAGATCCAAAACAAAGTATTCAAGGTGGATCGTACTATTTAAAATATCTTTACGAGAAAACTCCGGCACACTTACCAACCTCTGATCGCTGGATTCAGGCCCTGGCCGGTTATAACATCGGATGGGCACATCTGCGTGATGTGCATCTACTGGGCCGCAGCAAACACATGAATGCTTATTACTGGAAGGACCTAAAGACTTTATTACCATTAAAAAGCGAAGCAAAATATAAAAAACATTTTAATTTTGGCCTCGCACGAGGCGAAGAAACTGTCAATTTTATCGAAAATGTGATCGGCTACTACCAAATTTTAAGTATCCGTTTTCCGGAAAAAATATCTCAAAAAAATATTGCAAATATAGATTCACAGCCGCTACTAAGTCGAATCCAATTCGTCACAAACTAATTCACGGCTGTATAAGCTCGCTAGCTAACTCACTCAACCGTCACAGACTTTGCTAGATTCCTTGGTTGATCCACATCAAATCCCAAATTATCAGCCAAATGGTATGACATTAATTGAAGTGGAATAGTCGCCAATATTGGATTCGTCGTCCAAATCGCCGCAGGCAAAGACAAATAATATTCACTCATTGATTTTAAAGCTTTATTTTCGCCAGTGCCAATTGAAATAATTTTTCCACCACGTGCTTTGGCCTCTTGCAGATTACTGATCGTTTTATCAAGCAAGTCATCGGACGGGCCCACAACCACAATAGCCATACGCTCATCAATCAGCGCCAGCGGACCATGTTTCATTTCGCCTGCGGCGTAACCTTCAGCGTGCAGATACGCAAGCTCTTTCAGTTTTAAAGCTCCTTCAAGTGCGATCGGAAAACTAACGCCGCGACCAAGATATAAAAAACCTTTGAATTCTTTTAATTTTTGCGCGGCCTCTTCAAAATATTTGTCATAGGCAAGAACGACTTCAAGTTGACTAGGTACTGCTAATAAATTTTGTACAATTTGCTTTTCACTGGTCGGTGATAAAACCCCACGGGCCTTGCCAATTTGCAAAGCCAAAACATTCAATAAAGCAAGGGTACTTGTGAAAGCTTTGGTACTGGCTACACCAATTTCAACACCTGAATTCATATACATATGGGCTTGGGCTTCCCGGTCAATCGAAGATTGCGCCACATTCGTAATTGATAAAGTTTTTGCACCCAGTTCTTTAGCCAAACGAATTGCGGCTAATGTATCTGCCGTTTCGCCGCTTTGTGAAATTGTGATCACCAAAGTATCCGGTGCTAAAACTGGTTTTCGATAACGAAATTCACTGGCAAAATCTGTTTCAACAGGCAGCCTGCAAATTTGTTCTATTAAATATTTACCCACCATCGAAGCATAATAGCTTGTTCCACAGGCAACAAAAAATATGCGATTAATTTTTTTAAATACCTCTTCGGTTGATAATTTATCGGCAGCTGTCAACGCACTTGCCGCAAAGCCAATATCTTTTAAAATCACTGAATGCGTCTCTGTGTCGATGTAGGGGGCCATTGCCGCCGCAACTGACCTGGGTTGTTCATAGATTTCTTTCAGCATGAAGTGCTTGTAACCCATTTTTTCAACCTGATCCGTGGACCAATCTAAATGCGTGATTTGCTTATTTAACTTTTCACCATTTGCTTTGAAATAACTGACGGTTTGCTGATCGTTTATATTCTGGAAATGAACAATTTCACGGTCGTTTAGATACACAAAATCTTTGGTGTAAGCCAATGCGGCATGCACGTCGCTGACAACAAAAAATTCTTTTTTACCAATACCTGCAATCAAGGGGGGGCCATCTTTGAAGGCGACCATTTCATTGGGTGATTTTTCCCACATAACAACTATTGAAAATGCACCCACAATTTTTTGCAAAATATTTTGCACAGATTTTAATAGGTTCTGAGTTTTCTGAATTTCTTCCCAAATCAGGTGGGCTACAAGTTCAGAATCTGTGTCAGATTTAATTTCTGCACCACGGGCTAAAAGCTCTTCTTTAATTTCAAGATAATTTTCAATAATTCCATTATGTACTAAACTGATTTCACCAACCTGGTGGGGATGCGCATTACGCTCGCTAGGAGCCCCATGCGTGGCCCAACGTGTGTGACCGATACCTAAATGGCCATTGAATATTTCAGATTCAACTTTGTCTTCAAGTGCTTTTAATTTACCTTGGGCACGAATACGCTTTGTTTTCCCATCATGAATAATAGCAACACCCGCGCTGTCATAGCCGCGATATTCTAATTTCTTAAGACCGTCTATAATAATCTTCTTAGGGTTTTGATAACCTAAATAACCTACGATTCCGCACATATATTAATTGTCTTTCTTCTTAAATTTGGCAGCCAAGCCATCTTTATTTTCCTGCCGAGAGCGCGCGATCGCTAAAGCTTCTGCGGGAACATTTTTTGTAATCGTTGAACCCGAAGCAATAATAGCGTCAGAGCCAACAGTCACTGGCGCTACAAATTGACTATCGCTTCCGACAAATACCCGATCACCAATAATTGTTTTATATTTTTTCTTATCGGCGGCATAATTACAAGTGATTGTCCCGCAACCAATATTTACGTCTTCGCCTATTTCAGCATCGCCTAAATAGGTTAAATGCCCAGCTTTCGAATTTTTGCCAAATTTAACCTTCTTAAGTTCAACAAAGTTTCCGATTTGAGCGGCCTCGCCAATTTCTGTATCTGGGCGCAGTCTGGCATAAGGGCCAATTTTTGCATTTGAATGCACAATCGCTTGTTCTAAATAACTGCCGGCCTTTATTTGCACCGTTTCATCAATGACAGAGTCAGAAATAAAAGCATTCGGTTCGATCACACAAAAGGCACCTATGGCTGTTTTTCCGCGAATGAAAACCCCTGGGTAAATCACAGTGCCCGCACCAACAATAACTGTATCTTCGATATAGGTACTTGTTGGATCAATAATAATAACACCCGTATTTAAAAGTTGAACATTTTTCATTTGAAAAACTAGGCGGGTTGCCGCAGCCAACTCGATCTGACTATTAACACCATGGGCAACATTTTTATTTTTTGAACACAATGCTTGTACTCGACAATTCATTTCGATAGTTAGCGATATCAGATCTGTTAGGTAAAATTCGTTTTGCGAATTGTTATTTTTTATTTGAGGCAAATATTTTTTTAAAATATTTGCCTTAACCACATAAATACCCGTATTGACTTCTTTGATTTTCAAAGCGTCAACGCTGGCGTCTTTAGCTTCAACAATCGCTTTTAATTGATTTGATTGACGAACAATACGTCCGAATGCCCCCGGGGCATCTAGCTCGACAGAAACCACAGCCAAATCTAATTTTTGTTCGCGAAAATCAGAAATAAAAAGTTTTAAATCCTCTGCTGTAATCAGTGGATGATCGCCATTTAAAATAACAATATCACCTTCGATCTCATCAATTTTAGCTGATCTGACTGCATCTGCAGTGCCCAGCTGCTTTAGCTGCACAAAAGTTTGCACTCCTAATGGCTCAACAACATTTTTAACAAGATTTTGCCCGTGACCGACAACAAGCCTAATTTCATCAAATTCAGCTCGCTGACAGTTTGAAATAATTTTTGTAATCATCGGCTGGCCCGCGACGGGATGCAGAACTTTAGGTAGCGGACTTTTCATTCGTGTTCCTTGCCCGCCAGCAAGGATAATTGCAGTGATTTTTTGCATAGTTGAGTTTCACATCCTGCAAACTTTGTTTGCGCTGAGCTTCACATTCAGTAAAGATTGTTTGCTTAACACTACTTGCTTTTACTTGAAGTTTCAATACAGTCGTAAGTATATGCCGATTCGTGCAATAGCGTTTGATTTAGACGACACTTTAATGGATACCACAGGAATCCTAGTCCCTAATGCGGCCAAAAATGCCTTTCAAATTCTAATTGCCGCAGGACTGACTTTGACCTTAGACGAGTGTGAAGAAAAGCGCACACAACTTGTTAAATCCATTTCGCATAAAGAGGTTTTTGCAAAGTTGGCCGCACAATTCGGAACAGCAGAAACAATAGCCTCTTTAAATCATGCGAATAAGGCTTTTTACGAGCCCGCTCTTCCGCAAAAATTACCTCTGCTTGATGGTGCTATTGAAAATATTGAAATACTGAAAAAAAAATACAACCTGTATGTCGTCACTGCTGGCTTCGAGTCTGCACAAAATCGAAAAATTAAAGCCCTGGGCATTGATCACCATTTTAAAAAAATATTTGTCGTTAACAGTCTTGAAAAAGAACGAAAAATAAGCGCGTTTCTAAAAATTTTAGAGCTTGAAAACATTCTGCCTTCGCAACTTTTGTGCATAGGAAACTCATTATCTTCAGAAATCACTGACGCTAAAATCCTAGGCGCAGTGTCTTGTTATTTTGAATTCGGCGAAGATCGCGGCGCTGTTTCTGCCCACCCAGATCAAAAGCCTACCTTTCACATTCATCATCATCGTGAAATGATTACGGCATGCAAACTGTAAAGCGCTTTGGCTTACTCAGTGACCAAGCCGAACTGATTGCTCGATTTCAAAATAGTGAAGTCTTAATCTTAAGCCATCTAATTCCTAAAATATCAAATTTTCAGATTGATATTTTGGCCATCGACCTTGCCAAAAAAGATCTTGCTGAAAATTTAATGAGTCCCGAATTTAAAAATACCTACACTTCTATACAAAAAATTATTTTTATTCATGATTATACCCAAAGTATCCCAACTGACCTACTAATTTTACGAACTCCAGATTTGGTGATATCTGTCGAAAATTTAAATTTAAATTCATATTTGATCATGGATGAAAAATTGAGCCAATCTCAGCAAGATTTGGTATATTTAAATTTGGCCTCTGAATTAAATACAGAATATGAACAATTGAAAAATGAGCTAGAAAAAAAATTATCTGATCATCAAAAAAATATGATTGAAAGCCGTCAAAAAATATTGGATTCGAATAACAGAAATGAAGCCCTTCGTAAAATTTTGTATGCGCTACATCAAGAATCCGATATCGCTCGAATTGAAACTTTACTGAACGAGCTTTTGCCGGCGGCTTCGAATGCGACATGGATCAAACTAATTCAAAAAAATATTCAAACTGATTTTGAGGTCGATCTTAAAAGTCAATTGGGATTGTTTTTTCAGTCGTATGATTTAAATAATTCAGTGATTTACTTTATCAAGGGCGACAAAAAAATATTTAAAAAAACTGATCTCGAACTGTTTCAAAAAATACGCGACGCCCTATTGTTAAACCTAACACGAAATCAAAATTTATCAGACCTTATTCTGGCAGAGAAAATTTTAACAGAGGCCTTTGAAACCTTTCCATACCCACTGGCAATTATTGATAGCGAATACAATGTACTGAATTCAAACAAAACTTTCTTTAAATACAATAAAGAAAAATGCTATCAAATCTTATTTGATTTATCCACTCCGTGCAAAGGGTGCAAGTTTGGTCAAAAATTTCAAACAGAGCAAAACCAAAAAACTTTCGAAGTGACTTCAAACGCATTTTCTTCAGAATCCTTGAAAAAAAATATCTGGGTGCACACATACAAAGACCGCACTGAAGAACTTTACCTAGAACAGCGTCTGACACAAAATGCAAAGATGAAA
The DNA here is from genome assembly GCA_043767965.1 of Pseudobdellovibrionaceae bacterium. Lineage (GTDB taxonomy): Bacteria > Bdellovibrionota > Bdellovibrionia > Bdellovibrionales > Bdellovibrionaceae > Pseudobdellovibrio. Next base: position 4,195 of record JAYVKY010000367.1, on the reverse strand, counting down.
GACTTAGGACTGATTTCAAGCTCGATCGCGCATGAGCTGAACAACCCCTTGGGTGGCATTATTTCGTATCTTCAAATTTTACAAATGGAAATCAGTGCTGAATCAGATTTACAACCTGATTTGCAAGCTATGATTCAGACTTCGTTTAAAATGAAAAAAATTATTGAAGACTTACTTGTTTTCTCAAGGCGACCGCAATCACTAGTTGCCACGACAGAACGCCTAGCAACTGTTATTTTAGAATCCCTCTCGGAAAATGAGCTCGCCTTTAAATCTGAAAATATTAAAATAATTCATTCTGTCGAAGCAAATGATTGGATGATTTTATTATCTAAATCCACCTTTAAAGATTCAGTTTATTTTATTTATCAATTTTTTATTGAACGTGCCCGTAACATCAAAAAAGTGAAACAAAATTTCACTGGTCTAGTCGAGATAAAGTTTTTTGATGATGCCATTAAAAGAACGTTACGTTTCGTAGGCAATTTCGGCCCACTTGAAAACGACTATAAACTAAAAAATGTTCAGTTCTTGGCAATCCATAAAACCCTTATAGATCAAGGCTTTCATGTTGAACTGACCGAACCCGACAAGACTTGGGTCGCGATTGATCTGATCCTTCCACGTTGAAACTAAGGTCCTGAATTTCAAAAAATCATGAAGATTTTTTGACACTATCGTCAAAAATTGAATTACTCTAATTAAAGCAAAACACAGCACCAGAGCCCACCATGGAAGGAAGGTTCTTTAATGACAAAAGTAACACGCGTTCTTATTTTAGATGATGAATCAACACTGAGAACTGCATTATTTCGCACATTTGACCGCAAGGGCTACAGCGTTGTTACCTCTCAAAGTATCGAAGAAGCCAAATCGTATTGCACCGTCGACAAAAATTTTGATCTGGCAATTGTTGATGTCAGTTTGCCAGACGGTGATGGCCTTGAATTTATGACATATCTGAAATCAATTTACCCTGGCATTCAAGTGATTGTATTAACAGGTTTTGCCACAATTGAATCGGCCGTAAAAGCCACGCAAAAAGGGGCCTATCATTTTTTAACAAAACCCTTCAGTATCGAAGAACTCCTGAGCGTTTCAGAAAAAGCTCTTGATCATAAACATCTACAAAAAGAAAATCTACAACTGCGCCAAGAGTTAACTTCAAAATACGGATTTACAAATATTATCGGTGAAAGTGAAGGAATTAAAAATTGCCTGTCGCTTGTCGAACGTGTTGCCGATTCTGATTCAACAATTTTAGTCACTGGCGAATCAGGTACGGGTAAAGAACTGATTGCTAAAGCAATTCACTATAATTCGCAACGCGCCAAAGGGCCCTTTATTGCAATCAATTGTGGCGCAATCCCCAGTGAACTTTTAGAAAGTGAATTGTTCGGACACATCAAAGGCGCTTTCACTGGTGCTATTGCAAATCGTGCGGGTCGATTTGAATTGGCAGACGAGGGTACGTTATTTTTAGATGAAATTGGTGACCTTGAACCCAGCCTGCAAGTTAAAATTTTGCGCGCTCTACAAGAAAAAAGTTTCGAACCCGTGGGTTCAACAAAAACAGTGTCAGTCAATGTTCGCGTGATCACTGCCACAAATGTTGATCTTGATCGCGCAGTCCTTGAGGGTAAATTTCGCGAAGATCTTTATTATCGCCTGAATGTTATTCCGATACAAATCCCAGCGCTACGCGAACGAAAATCCGATGTTCCGTTATTACTAAATCACTTTTTAGAAAAATTTAACAAAAATAAAACTAAAAAAATCACCGGCTTTTCGCAAGAATCTTTAGTCTCATTAATAAATTATTCATGGCCCGGAAATATTCGTGAACTTGAAAATCTGGTTGAACGCCTTAGTATTTTAAAAGGTTTTGGCGAAGTTATTCCCGCAGATCTTCCTGCCAAATATAAATCAGCAGCTGCCTGTTTTGCCGAAACCGGCATTATCGACATCCCCGATCAGGGTCTTGATTTCAATACGGCCGTTGATCAGTTTGAAAACGCCTTAATCCTAAAGGCCTTAGAAAAAACCGGCTGGAATAAAAATCAAGCTTCAATATTATTGCGCCTAAACCGCACAACTTTGGTTGAAAAGATGAAGAAAAAAGGGCTAAGCACAACTAATGAAGGCGTTTCAATTGAGGGGAATGTTTAGGTTTACTTTAATAACCAATCGATCATTAAATTTTTAATCTGCGTCTGATATTTGAGGTCAGTTGATTCGCATTTTTTACGAAATTTTTGTAATAGATTTTTAGGAACCTTCAGGCTGATTAAAACTGATTCGTTAAAATTTTTAGCTAAATGGATTTGCCAAAAAAATTGTTGTTGTTCACTGATTTTATCTACGATTTCTTCTAGACTCATTTTTTTACACTGAGCAATATATTCTTCAGTGAAATACTGTACGGGTCGATTTTGTTTTTTTAAAAAATCTGGCATTAAAAAATCAGTTTTTTCAACCATTTGATATCCTCTTGATCCTGCGGACGATTGGATTTTTGCTTCAGATGAATGAGTGATCTCGCCGATAAAACTGGAATTTTACAGTCGCCCACTTTTTTTATTTCGACTTCCAAATCATTTTTATCTTCTGTTAAAATCAAATCGACGATTTCTGATGGCGATAATGGGTTTACAAAATTCCAGGCTATTAAATTTTTATTCTGTATGTATTCCAAACGAAATTTAAACATCTGATCTGCATCAACAGGTATTTGCGAAGCAAGGCCCAACTGGTTTAATATTTTCTCTGTATTTTTAAAATTTTGAGCGCTGATTTTTAAAATTAAATCCACATCAAATGTCGCTCTGGGTATTCGGTGCAGGGCCACCGCCCACCCGCCAGCGACGGCATATTCAATTTTATTATCATTTAAGGCCTGGCATAATTTAATTAAAAATTTCATATTTATAAGTATATACTGGTATGTACCTATAGTCAAACTTAGCACGCGCCAAAATGGTAAAGGGGCCAAGCATTACCGGCTAGTCCTCGCAAGGCGGAAACCCAAATTGCCGCCCCGATTACCGTGACCGGTCACATTGCTATAACCCGAACGCAAGCGGTCAGCAACGCCGTCGGAACTACCGCCACGGAAAACACGAAGGGCAGGCGCGGAATCCACCAAACTTTTATTCCATTCCCAAAGATTACCTTCCATATCATAAAATGGTTGCCTGATTCCATATCCATTATCAATCATTCTGGGTTGTAACTGCGCCACAGCATGCGTTTGTCCGCCTGAGTTTCCTGAATGCCACGCATACTGCGAAACCTCTGAATCATCTGATTTATCATAAAATTTATTGTTCGCATTGCCCAGGTCGCGCATCACAAATTCCCATTGTTCGCTTGTGGGTAAATCATACACATCACCTTTAATGTGATCTGGGATTAACTTTTTTAATACATTTTGTGTTCTTGGATCATCAGATATCGATAAACCATTTAGCCTTTTTATAAATTCGGTGACTTCGTCCCAACTGACTTGCTCGACCGGATAATCGGGCTTCATTTCGATTTCGATATCTTCGATTATTATTTTAATGCTATCGGATCCTATTTTATTTTGTGATGGATTTATTTTATTTTTATCTTTTTCACCCATCAAAATTTGCAGCCGGGCCCACATCATTTGGGTGAACTGGGTGCTCATCATCTGAAAGGGCTCTTTGATTGTTGTTTCGACCTGTTTGCCAACGTCGCCCATCATGAATTTTCCGGGTTTGATTTCGTGAAAAATCATTTTTTGCTTAGCTTGGTTTATCGGATCCAGTGAATCTTCGATGATTCGTCGTTTTTCTTCATCGAGTTCGCGCTTTTCTTTATCTTTATTTTTTGATACTTTTTTGTAGTCTTTGGATTTTTCTTTGAACTTTTGTTTGTAGATGTCTAGGTAATTTTTATCTTTATTGATAATCTGGTTTAAATCTTTTATGAAATATTCAGTCGCCTGCTTTTTTTGATTTTCTGTGGCGTCATAAAAACCACTGTCGATTTTTAATTTTTCGATCACCAATAAATCCAAGTGATTTAGGATTTCTGCGTCGGTCATTTCTGAAATTCGGGTTTTTGTGTTTTTAGTCTGATTTGCGGCATTTAATTTAGCACTTGTGTTCGTAAATAAACTTTCACACTGGGCTTGATTGGCTGGCGTTCTTTGATCGGCACAAACATC
>JAYVKY010000366.1:0-3877 GCA_043767965.1 Pseudobdellovibrionaceae bacterium | reverse complement strand
GCAATATCATTTTCAGCGCCACATTGATCACAAATTTTAAAACGAAAGCGATAATTGCAATCTTTGACTTCACTGGTGATTCGATTATCAAAAATACCTTTGCACTGACGACCATAATGCTCGATCACCAAGCCCTCATCATCTTTTAGTCCCCAAAATTGATTCGTAAGACCACAGGCTGGGCAATTGACGTCAACAAGTACTGATTCTGATTTTAATTTCTGATCGTCTATGTCAGGAGTGTAAATGTCGTGGCTTTGGCCTGTGTAATCCAAAATCAGACAATCTTTTTTATCAGGGCTAAGCCTTAATCCACGTCCGATAATTTGTTGATACAAACTTTGTGATTCCGTGGGTCTTAAAATGGCGATCACATCCACGTGCGGAGCATCAAAACCTGTGGTTAATACAGACACATTGACTAAGAATTTTAATTTTCGATCTTTGAAGGCCAAAATTATTTCATCACGCTCTTCATTGGCGGTCTCGCCCACAATCAGTGCTGATATATATGGTGGCAACGATTGCATAATTTCTTTGGCATGACTGACAGAGCTTGTGAATATCATCACACCTTTACGTTCTGCTGACATATCGACAATATTTTTTATAATGTGTGGTGTAATTCGTTTTTGATCTTTTAAAAGGGCTTCGATCTGTTTGATTAAAAAATGAGTCCCATTTAATTTTAGACTTGAAAAGTCATAACAAGCCACAGGCGAATCAATTTTAATGGGTACAGTTAAAAAATTATTTTTAATCATATATTGTATAGAGAGTTCAAAAATACACTTCTTGAAGAATTTTTCATGCTTTGTCATGCGCAATTTTTTTTTCATATTTAATTCATAAATCCAACCGAACCCTAATCTGTAAGGTGTTGCTGTTAGACCTAGAATACAAAGTTCTGGATTTGATTTATTTATAACATCTATCACCTGTGAATATTGCGTTTCTGATTCGGTTGAAACACGGTGACATTCATCAATCACTAGTAATGAAAAACCTTCAAAAAAATTTTCAGGTGCACGGGCAATCGACTGAATACTACCAAATATGACCTTCTGATTGGTGTCTTTTCGTGATAGACCCGCAGAATAAATACCCGCATCTAAATTAAAACTTAAATATTTTTTGTGGTTCTGTTCGACTAATTCACGAACATGAGCCAGTACTAAAACCCGTCCCCGTGCAATGCGCGCCAGTTCAGCGATAACTAAACTTTTACCGGCTCCGGTTGGTAAAACAATTACTGCCGGAGTACGTTCTTGACGGAAGTGTGCCAGCGTTGATTGTACAGCCTCATTTTGATAGGGACGCAGTTGATACATAGGCTACTTCTGTACAGCTGCGGTCAGGGGGCCTGTGACTTCCCCCTTTATAAATTGTTGAATTCGTGGGTCTAAGCTTTTTTTAGTCTGCTCCGCAGATCCAGTCTCGATGACAGCTTTTGATCCGACAAAAAATATACGTCCTGCAAACTGGAAAGCTCTTGAGAGATCATGTGTGACAATAATTAAAGTGGCTTGAAATTGCTCTTTTAAATTTAAAATCAACTCAGCCATCTTATCGCTATTGATAGGGTCTAATCCTGCCGTTGGATCATCTAAAAATAAAATTTCTGGTTTCATCGCAATGGCTCGGGCAATTCCCAAACGCAACTTCATCCCACCGGACATTTCGTGGGGCTCAAGCAGCTGCGCTTTTTCTAAATCAACAGAGCGCAAGCTATCTAAAACTCTTGTTTTTATTTCATTTGCTGTCAGCTTGGTATGTTCGCGCAAAGGGTAGGCGACATTGTCAAAAGCATTCATATCATCAAAAAGTGCGCCTTTCTGAAATTGCATACCTACTTTCTGAGCAAGATCATGTCGACCACTGGCCCCTAAAGATTCCCAGGTATGACCAAAGCAAAGGGCTGTTCCTGTTATTGGATGATACAATCCTGCTAATGTTTTTAAAAGCACAGTTTTTCCACCGCCACTCAGTCCAATCAAGACAATCGTCTCTTTAGGATATATTTTTATACTTACATCTTCAAAAATAACATCTTCGTTTAAAGATCCAAAGGCGACAGTTGCATTATTTAATTCTAAAATTGGGTTTAACATGGAATCATGTTATCTGATTTTGCAATCAGAGGAAAGCTTTCTTGCCGGAGGAATATGAAAATTTTTACAGGATTTGCCTTTACCGAAGAACCCATAACTCATTTAAAAGACCGGGGATTTTCTTTTTATGTTGATAAAAAAAACATGATCCATGGTTATCAATCTTTCTTTGCTATCCTTAAAAATGATTTCGGTTTTGAAATTCGCAAGATTATCGAAGAACAAGAATATTTAAAGTTTATCGCTACAGATAGCTTCAAGCCACTTGAAGCTATCCAAGATATTGAAAATCCTTTTCGGCAACATGCCAATACAGTCAGTCAATTCAAAGCAAGCATATCAGCAACATCACTATCGTCACTTCCTGACCTAGGCCCAATGAAAATTTACTTTCAAATTCGAAAAGCCTCAGATCTTTGGGCTTTGTGGATCGAATGCGACGATTTTTCTGTATTTACTCGCGTTGCCAAACCAGATCAAATATTTGATTGGAATGGTCAAAAGACAGCTCTGATTCATCTAGCACCCAATTGTTTTGATCTGTTAGTAACCCAAAAATAATTTTAAATTTTATTTAACTCAAATTTTCTTCAGCAAGTTTATTTTTTTCATGAATAGCTAATTGCCAAGTATGCTCTTCATCGACGATTTGAATGTCTTGTCCGCCCGCAGCTTGCAAAATACTTTTTGATTTTTCATTTTCTAAGTCATTCTTGTTGTGTACAGATAAAAGGATCCCACCTGATTGTAAATATTGGCCGAAACGTATGCCCGCCCGATCAGGTATGCCAACACCCACAAGCACACCGCAGGCAGCCCCTGCAATGCCGCCAAGTAAAACACTAAGTAAAATCATAAACACTTTACTTAATATTGAAAAATGTGCCGCTCCATAAAAATTTTCTAAGGTATGCATTCCAATAAATAAAAATAAAGACCCTAAAATAAATCCGCCAAGAATTGCACCGAAAACTGCACCATTTTTGATTTGGCTTCGCAGCACTTGTGAAAAATCTTTGTCACCGTCTGCGACAGATTGAAAAATTAAAAAATCTTGATCGTTAAAGCCAAGTTTTTTTAATGATTTCTGTGCCATTTTAACTTCGTCCACTGTCTTATATATGGCAAAAGTTGCTTTATGATTTACTTTATTCTGCGACATAAAATTCCCCCCGAACTTGCGTCCTTCTTTTACAGTGCAAAAGTATTGCCATTACAAATTACAACTGTATAGCCCTCAGGCAGAGACAATGATCTTCACAAATAATTCTGGGTCAAAAATCCTCAGCGGTACTGCTGAAATCAACATTAATTTGAGCTCATCTACGGATAGAATATTGCACCTTACCCTGTTGCCAATCGTGGCTTATATATTAAAGGAGAATATTTATGGATACATTTCAAATTGGTGAGAAACTTGTGACCCTTTGTAAACAGAAAAAAAACTTAGAGGCTTTAGACACACTTTATTCTTCGGAAATAGTCAGCGTCGAGCCCGAAGCAATGCCTGGAACGGCCGCTGAGATGCATGGCCTTGATGCTATTCGTGGAAAAAACGTTCGATGGATCGAAGGTCAGCAGGTTCACTCTTCTTCAATTGAGGGGCCCTTCGTCAACGGTGATCGCTTTTCAGTGAATTTCAAATATGATGTCACAAATAAAAAAGATGGCAAAAGAATGAATATGGCTGAAGTTGGTCTTTACACTGTTCGAAATGATAAGATTGTCAAAGAAGAGTTTTTTTATTCACCAAAGCTTAGCTCATA
>JAYVKY010000365.1:0-4277 GCA_043767965.1 Pseudobdellovibrionaceae bacterium | reverse complement strand
GCAGTTCAATGTTCTCAGCATCTGATCCGTAGACAGACCGGATTTTTTTTGAACATATTGAAAACATTCGGGCATTTGCCAATTTTTTAATATCACTTTTAAATTTGCTGGTAAAACACGTGGGATATTGTCAATCCCCCCACCCGTTATATGACAAGCGGCTTTGATATTGAATTTTTTTTTGAGCTCGGTCGCCGCATGAACATAAATCCTTGTTGGAGCCATCAACCAGTCATGATATTTTTTAAAATGGCCTTCGAAAACCTGGCGGATCAGCGAGTAACCGTTACTGTGGAAGCCTGAACTTTCAAGTCCTATAACAACATCATCAACTGAAATTTTATCAGATCCCCATGTTGATTCACGATCAACAATGCCAACAGAAAAGCCAGCACAGTCAAAATCATTTTCTTGATAGACTCCCGGCATTTCTGCAGTTTCGCCGCCAATCAGAATTATTTGTGATTCTACACATGCACTTTTAATACTCGTTAAAAATTGTTTGGCGTGATCTAATTGCAACTTTCCGGTGGCGTAGTAATCTAAAAAAAAGAGTGGTCGTCCACCGGTGCAAATTAAATCATTCACACACATTGCAACAAGATCATAGCCTATTGTTGAATAGTCATTGAAGAACGAGGCCAGTTTTACTTTTGTACCAACACCGTCTGTACAAGAAACTAATAAAGGATTTTTAATATCATCAAATTTGGCGTCAAAGAGGGCTGCAAATCCGCCAATTCCAGAGACAACGCGATTTTTTAAGTTTTTTTGAATATTCAAATTATCAATAGAGTTCTGCGACAAATCTAAAGAACTATTTTCAGTTTGATTTTCATGTAGCCAATCAACAAGGTCATCACCAGCTTGTACATCGACACCTGACTTTTTATAGTCAATTTGATTATCTGGCTTATCACCTATCAATCAATTCTCCTTAGAATTTATTCGTTGTAAAAATACGCTATCAATGAAATTGCCTTGGGCCAAACTTTTTTATAACTAACGCCTCTGGACTAAAGACCAAGACCGTATTCTGTAGTAGTCGATAACCTATAAATAAGAGAAAATAATATAAGATGTTCAGGTTTGTCTTATATTTCATCATTCTAATTTGTTTTATTATTACTGCTCCTTTGCGTTCTGCGATGGCGCAAACAACATCAACTGATGTTGATGAATCTTTTGATCCCTTCGCCGATTATAACGAATTCGAGCAACAATCTGAAGAAGAAGCTGACATTAATTTTTTACGTAACGGTCGTTATTTAACGTTGGCATTTATTAGCGGCTATCGTGGGTTTGTCGGCGGTGGATTCGCCCAGGCCTATAAAGGTAATATCGACTACGGCGTTGAATTTACTTATTTTTTTGATATGCAACTGGCAGCCTCGCTTTCATATATCACTGGTGATCATGGGGTCAGTTTTCAAAGTTTTTCAGATCCAGGATTTACCTCATCGGTCACAGACTATACAGGTTCAGTAAATATTCAGACGATCGATTTTCATGTAAAATATTATTTTAATACAGATAATGTGACTAAGGGATTGGCTGATTTAAACCCCTATGCATTGATTGGCACAGGTTATCACATTCGAACATACAGCCTGAGTCAGAACTTAGGAGCTGAACCCGACAAGGTCGTCGGCTTTAAAGCCGCCGCCGGGATCGAGATACCTCTGCTAAAACGCAGAGCTTATTTAGGCCTACAAACAACCTATAGATATGTTCAGTTTCCAGACGAAAATAATGAATTTATCGATGAGGGCGGCGACGGCCAGCCACTTCTGCGCCCCGTAAAACCACGACTTGATGGTGATATATTTGAATTGAATATTATTTTAGGAATGAATTTTTAAAGACCGCAAAGAGCTGCAATAAAAGTCCTAAAAAAATCAATGCAGGCGCAAGCCATTTTAAAACCCAAATCCAGTGTTTAACTAGAATCTGACTTGATTCACTGTGTTCACCAATAAATTTTTCTTTATAATCTATTTCGTTAATTGATTTAAAAAAAATAATAATTAGGCCTAAAACACTGACTGGCAACAGGTAATTAATTAGCACCGAGTCTAAATTTTCAATCAACGATTGATTCATCAACTGAACATTTTTAAATAGCGTCCCAGAGAAGGCCGGAAAAACAATTAAAAATAATGTCACAAAAATAACCATCCACGCCGAAGAAAAACGATCAGTTTTTTGATAACGATCTGATAAATTTGAAATCAATGTTTCAAGCAATGCAATACTGGCATTTAAGGCTGCTACCCATAAACAAATAAAAAATGCTAAACCGAAGTATTCACCGTATTGAATTTTTAAAAACAATTTGGGCAATGCCTCAAATAGCAAACTTGGATCCGTCAGAGGCTTATTAGAAATTGAAAATGCAATTGGAAATATCATCAGTACAGATACAATTGAAATCAACGTATCCACTAAAGTGACTCTGACACCTAAAGTTGGCAAATGTTCGTTTTGTTTAAAATACGAACCAAATGTCACAAGCACACCCATCCCTAAAGAGAGAGTAAATAACACGTGCCCCATTGCATGACCAAGTGAAGTTAAATTCAATTTCGAAAAATCAGGATAAAATAAAAATCTTAAAACATCAGGGCTGGATGGTAATGATAAAGATCTTGATAAGATTAAGACAACCAAAATACCAAAAAGTGGTAATACGGTTGTTAATATTTTTTCAAATCGTTCCGTGATGCCTTTAACCACGATGAATCCGCAAATTAATAAATGTACGCTCGCTAAACCGAATTGTAGAAATCCATTTTCATTTAAAACAGACATACTGACTGAGCCTAAGTAATTCCATTTGTCATCTCTGAATAGGCCAACTAAAAACTGTGTTAAAAAATGCAAAACCCAACCGCTAATCACTGAGTAATACGCCAAAATAACAAGACTAATAAATAAACTGAGCCGCCCAATCCAAAAATATGGTTTTTTACTTTGTACTGAGACTTTACGAGTGATTTTTAAAAGACTGGCTCCGGTGGTTCTGCCAATAACTAATTCCGCTATCAAAATTGATAAACCAACGGTCAGTGATAAGAATAAATACAGCAACAGAAATGCCCCGCCCCCATTTTCACCGACGACATAGGGGAATCGCCAAATATTTCCAAGACCACAGGCGCTACCGACGGCCAATAAATAAAAGGCTATTCGGTTACGCCACGAACCGCGACGTGGCTCTTTGATAGCCGCAAACTGATCCTTATTCTGGTTAGCGGCGGGCATCGTCGTTTGTTCCGCCTCGACGCGATTTCATACAAAAAATTCGTATTGGCGTACCCTGCAGGTTAAATTTTTCTTTGATATTTTTAATTAAAAAACGACGATATGAATTATGAACTCCATCTGGGTGATTCGCAAATGCAATAAATGCAGGTGGGCGTTGGTAGGTTTGTGTTAAATAATAAAATTTAACATTTGTCGTTCCCCAAACAGGTGCTGGGGCCTTTCGAATGACATCGAAAAAGAAATCATTTAATTCAGAAGTTGGTACTTTAAAATTAATTTTATCTGTAACAGACTCGATCTCTTTAAACAAATCATCCATGCCACGGTTTTTAGTCGCTGATGTAAAGACCACCGGAACGTCTATGAAAAAATGAAATGTCTCTGCGACTTGAGCTAAAAATCTTTGCTTGTAATTTGCAACTTCGGCATGCCCCAGATCAGATTTATTCGCAACCAAGATAACCCCTTTATGATCATCTAAAATGGATTGCATAATCTTAGCATCTTGTTCTGTTGGCCCCACTGTTCCGTCGACAACAAGCAATACAATGTTTGCTCTGCGAATTGTTTCTTGCGACTTAAAAGCCGAAATAATTTCTATATCATCTTCGCGTTTTGATTGACGTCGCAGTCCCGCTGTATCAACAAGAACATATTTTTTTCCATTAAATTCCAGCGGTGAATCGACAGAATCAACTGTTGTACCAGCTATATCGGAAACCATCATACGATTCATACCCAATAGACAATTACATAATGAGCTTTTACCGACGTTGGGTTTACCAACCATAGCAATCCGCATACCTTCAGTTAATGTTTTAGGTGCTTCAGGAACCATTTTAACAATCCACTCGAGGACATCCGAAACGCCGCGACGCTGCTCAAAAGAGGCAGAAACAACATCTAAACCGAATTCATAAAAATCCGCTTTTAATAAATCTGCTTCATGTGGACTGTCGACTTTGTTAATGACCAACAACATGGGTTTACCCGTTTGTTTTGCTATTTTG
>JAYVKY010000364.1:0-11811 GCA_043767965.1 Pseudobdellovibrionaceae bacterium | reverse complement strand
TGATACTGGTGGTCAGTACGATCCAGCGACTGATATTTGGACGTCTACAAGTACAGCATCTGCACCATCCGCAAGAAACTCACACACTGTGATTTGGACTGGAACAAAAATGATTGTCTGGGGCGGCTACAGTACGACTTATCAGGATACGGGTGGCTTATATGACCCGCTGACTGATACTTGGGCAACAACCAGTACGGTGTCAGCACCTTTTGCGCGAGCTGCTCATACGGCAGTTTGGACAGGTAGCAAGATGGTTGTTTGGGGCGGTGGAGGTTTCGGATCTAATACGGGTGGTCAGTATGATCCAGCAGCAGATACATGGTCTGTGACAAGTATAATATCTGCTCCAGCGGCTCGGCAGGCGCACTCTGCAATTTGGACCGGAACAAAAATGATAATTTGGGGTGGAATTTCTGATTATACACCTGATTCTGGTTTGTACGATCCAACAACAGATACATGGTCAATAGCTGGTGCGACATCTACACCATCTGGAAGATCTGGGCACACAGCAGTTTGGACGGGAACAAAAATGGTGATTTGGGGTGGAGAGAACACTTGGCTCACAAACACCGGCGGGCAATACAACCCTGCAACAGATACGTGGTCTGCAACCAGTACTGCGTCTGCTCCGACAGGTCGCAGTTTCCATACAGCAATTTGGACCGGAACAAAAATGGTGATTTGGGGCGGAAATGGTAGATTTACCAATTCAGTATTAGATACTGGTGGTCAGTATGATCCAACTACTGATACGTGGACCGTGGCAAGTACGGTATCTGCGCCGACAGCAAGAAGCCATCAAACAGCAATTTGGTCAGGTACGCAGATGATTGTTTGGGGTGGTTATTCATTGGCAGGAGGGTGTGTAAATACGGGTGGACAGTACGATCCGGCAACTGATACATGGACGGCGACAAGTATTACATCAGTTCCTGCGGCTCGCCGTTATCACACTGCAATTTGGACCGGAACAAAAATGATAGTTTGGGGTGGTATAGACGGTAGTAGTTATTTCGATACGGGTGGCCAGTACGACCCCGCAACTGATACCTGGTCATCAACAAGTACAACACTGGCTCCGACTGTACGAACTGAGCACGGAGCAATTTGGACGGGTGCAAAAATGATAATTTGGGGTGGTAGGGATGGTGGCACTGATTTCAATACAGGTGGTCAATATGATCCAACAGCAGATACATGGGCCGCACCGAGCCCGACATTAGTACCTGTGGGGCGAGCAGCACATGCTGTGATTTGGACGGGAGCAAAAATGATCATTTGGGGCGGATATGGTGCTACTGGTTATTTGCAGACCGGTGGTCAGTATGACCCCGCGACCGACACATGGACACTAACAAGTTTAACTTCTGCACCAGTGGCACGAAGTTACCCAAGCCCTGTTTGGACGGGAACAAAAATGGTTGTCTGGGGTGGAAATATTAGTGGTGCTTATGCGCAAACCGGCGGTCAGTACGATCCGGCAACCGATACATGGACCGCAACAAGTTTAACCTCGGCACCGACGGCCAGATCTTTTCAGACTGCTGTTTGGACGGGAAGTAAAATGATCATCTGGGGTGGCTATGATAGTAGTTCATTTTTTGATACCGGTGGCCAGTATGATCCAGCAACCGATACATGGATAGCAACAAGTACAACATCAGCACCAGTTGGTCGCGGTGAATACAGCGTAATTTGGACGGGAACAAAAATGATCGTTTGGGGTGGTTATGGTAATGGATGGGCAATGTTAAATTCAGGTGGCCAATATGATCCGGCAACTGACACATGGGCTGCAACCAGTGCAGTATCTGCTCCTGCCGCACGCGCTGCACATAGTATAGTTTGGACCGGATCAAAAATGATTATCTGGGGTGGTGTTGATGACAGTTGGAATCCACACGGTACTGGCGGAATTTTTACACCGTAAAAAACTAAACCCTTTACTATACACAATTGATTGTGTATAGTAAATTTCGGAGGTTCATTATGCCGGCAGTCAGACTTAACATTTCTCTTCCTCAAAAAACGGTTAAAAAACTTAAAAAAAACGTTAAACCCGGAGAGCGGTCTATGATTATAGCCGAAGCTTTAGAGCTGTACTTTGAACGCGATCAATCTAAAACTTTACTCGAAGAAATGATCGAAGGCTATATTGCAACCAGCGAAGAAGATTTGCGTATGGCCAAAGAAATGGATGGCACTTTGTTGGACGGTCTTGAAAATGAAACGTGGTGAAGTCTATTGGGCTGATTTTGACCCAACAATCGGTTCTGAAATTAATAAAAAACGGCCCTGCTTAATTATTACAAATAATATCACAAATTACTTATCACCACTCATCACCGTTTTGCCGTTGACAACGCAAAAATTAAATAAATTATACAAGCACGAAGTTCTTGTGACCAACCAACCGCTTTTAAAAAATGGAAAAATAAAAGTTAACCAAATCAGAACATTTGATAAACAACGTGTCGGTCGGTTTATTGCTGAATTATCTGAATCAATTATGGCTGACGTCGATAAAGCTTTGCTTTTGCATCTTTCAATAAAAATTCCCAAATAATTAAATAAGCTGAAATTGTCTTGAATTCAGAACCAAGCACTCGTTGTTGGGGCTATTGGTCGATAAGGGCCATGTCCAAGACTAGACAACCCCCGAATTCAAAATTAGTCTGTAGCTATGACAACCTTAATAACAACAAACACGCTTAAAAACAAAAAAATTATTTTTATAACAATTGGTATTTTTGCAGTTTTAATTCTGGGATACTTGGTTTTTATGTCACAACGCCCACTGGCTATTGTGGGTGATATTGAAATTAGTAAAACGGATGCAGATTACCGTGATCAAATTATTTTATTGGATGTTCCAGATGAAAAAAGATCTTTGGGTTTGTATCAATTAATGAAAACGGCCTACAGTGAAGAAATTCTTAAAAACAATAGCTACATTATTCAACCCAGCCAAATTCTAACCGAAGAAGAGCGAATCAATAAGGCCACAAAAGACCCCGAAAAATTAAAAAAAATAAAAAATATTTTTAAAAATGATGTGGATGCGTATCGCCGTGTATTTATAAAACCTGCACTGATTGACAAAGTGATTTATTACGAATTTTTTACCAAAGACGAAAAAATTCATGCCGAAAGTTTGAAACAGACCATGGATTTTATTAAAGGTTATGATCCGAAAGTTAAATTTTCTGATTATGCCAATTCGCTAAAAATCAAGTATCAAAATTTAAATGTATCATTAAAAAAAGGGTTAACTTGGCAACAACCGTCAGGCTTGGCCAATACTGAACCAATCAGGCTAGATAACCTATCTGAAAAATCGAATAAAAATAATAAAAAAATGGGCCATCATCAGCCAGGTCTGCCAATGCCCATTCAAGGTCAGCAAAATTTAGATGTCTTAAATCGCTTGCGTCCACAATTTGAAAATACCAGCGCTGAAAAAAATGAAGAGGCCAAAAAATGGATCGATTCAATTTTAGATAAAGCCCTTGTCAGTCAAGTTCTGGGTGTACCACTGAACCGTGATGATGCATGGCTGGTGATTTACTTAGTCGCAAAAAAATCGAATTCCGAATATGATTTGCTGGTTGCAACCTTTCCAAAAATTAATTATTCAGACTGGCTGATCACTGAAAAAAAGAAAATCCCTGTCACTGTACACAATAAAAAATTGCTGGTGCCTTAATAAATTTCATAAAAGCAAGTTGTATAGAGAGCAATTCAAGGGTCTGATATTCAGTGATACATTTTATTTCTTAAAATAGGATGACAGTCTTAAGCTAAACTTGATCAAGTTTCTATCAAGTTTTTGTTAATTTCTGCCGATATATAAGACGGTGACATCTAAATTCCTTTTTCTATTTATCTTATTATTCGTGCAATTTTTTGCGCAATTCGTATTGGCTTCGCCAAGTACGATGACTTTTCAATCTCGTATTATAAATCCAAATGGAAATCCACTTGAGGCCCCTGCTGTTAATTTCACTTTTGAGTACTACAGTCACGATAGTTCGTGTTTGTTGTATGTTGAAGAATTTTTAAATATTTCAATGACTAGCAGTAAAGGTCTAGTCTCGTTGCAATTGGGCGGTGGAAGTCGAATATTACCCGCCTCAGGTTCAGAGACCGTATCAAGTATTTTTGATAATGCACCAGTTACACCCCATGAATGTCAGCCTGCAGCAGGCGTATTTTATTCTTCTGTGACTTCAAATTCACGCCGTAATCTAGTTGTTAAATTTGATGATCAAACTGGAAGTGGTCAGCAAATTTTAAGCGGGATCAGTATTAATTCAGTGCCTTATGCGTGGTACGCAGCAACTGCGGCGACGTCAACAAACACCTTAAGCCTTGGCGGAATTTTAGCTGTTAATTATTTAAAATTTTCTGATTTCACGGGCACTTGCGCTGCGGGTGAATTTTTAACATACGATTCTTCAAGCTCGCCAAAATTTTCATGCGCAACGCCTGCAACCAGTGGTGGTACGGTCACGAGCGTAACCTCGGGCGGTGCCCCGGTTGTTGTTGGTGGCACTGCAACAGACCCAACAATTTCAATCACCGCGGCCAGTGGTACGACGTCGGGTTATATCACAAGTGGTGATTATACTTTATTTTCAGGTAAACAAAATGCTTTAGGATTTACCCCATTAAACAGCGCAAATAATTTAAGTGATTTAGCAAATGCTGCGACGGCTAGATCAAACCTGGGTTTGGGTGGAGCGGCTATTTTGGATGTGACCGTAGGCGGGGATTTAACCGGAAGTTTACCAAACCCTGTGGTCGCAACAGTGGGTGGAAAAACACAAACTGAAATTGCAAATTCAGTAACTGATGCGCAATCCGCAACGGCAGTCAATACAATCAACACAATCGTAAAGCGTGATGGCAGCGGAAATGTCGCAGTCGGAACATTAACTGCAACAAATGTGTCTACGACAAATACATCAGTTAAAAATATTTATCTTTATGATGCTGCGGGTGTGAATCGAATTTTATTTAAAGCACCAGCTGCGGGCATTACAAATTACACGTTAACATTGCCGGCAACAGTAGGAACAAATGGCCAAGTCTTATCAACAAATGCTAGTGGTGATTTATCTTGGATTGCAGCATCCTCAGGTTCTGTCACAAATGTCACGGTCGGCGCGCCATTAGTATCAAGTGGCGGAGCGACTCCGAATATCACGATGCCTGTGGCAACAAACAGTGTTGATGGTTATTTATCATCAGCAGATCGAACTTTATTTAATTCTAAACAAGCCGCTGGAAATTATGTTGTGACATTAAGTGGTGATGTGACATCAGCTGGATTTTCAGTTGGAACAGTGACGACGACAATTGCAAATGATGCGATCACAAGTGCAAAAATACTTGATGGAGCGATTGCGGCCATTGATTTAAATCAAATGGGTGCTACGACGGGCGAAGTGATGAAATGGAATGGATCGGCGTGGGTAGCCAGTGCAGATAATTCTGGAAATTCGGGAACTGTCATGTCGATTACGGCTGGCGTGGGATTAAACGGTGGAACAATTACAACATCTGGAACAATTGATTTAGCAAACACATCAGTGACAGCAGGTAGCTATGGATCAGCCAGTAAAGTTTCAACGTTTACAGTGGACGCCCAAGGTCGTCTAACAAATGCAGCAAGCGCAGATATTTCAATAGCCCAATCACAGGTTATAAATTTAGTCAGTGATCTTTCGACGATAACAACAAATATTACTGGCAAGCAGTCGTTAAATATAAATTTAACAGATATTTCAGGACTAGCGCCAACGACTGATAATTTCATAGTTGGCAATGGTACAAATTTTATTTTAAAAACACCGGCCACGGCCAGAACAAGTCTTGGTCTTGGTAATTCCGCAGTATTAAACGTTGGAACAACAGCAGGAACGGTAGCGGCCGGTGATGATGCGCGTTTCGCAGGCGCTTTGCAATCAGGTGCCGTGGCCAGCGGAGATTTAACAGGAACTTATCCAAATCCAACAATCGCAAATAACGTAATTACATCAGCAAAAATTTTAGATGGAACAATTTCAAATGCAGATATCAATGCTGTAGCCGCGATTGATGCTACAAAAATCAATACAGGTGTTGTTAGCAATACTGAATTTGATTATTTAGACGGAGTTACTTCAAGTATTCAAATACAAATAAATTCAAAATTATCAAATTTTTCAACGCTGACTTCAGTGGACGTGACAACAGCATTGGGTGCCACGCCTGTGCAAAATGCGACAAACGCAGTCACTGCAGTGAATTTTTCTGGAAGTTTAAGTGGTGATGTATCTGGAACACAAAGTGTGACCAGTGTAAATAAAATTCGCGGAACAAATGTGAATATCACGGCCCTTGCAAATAATAATATTCTACAATTTAATGGCACAGATTACGTTAACCGAAATATTCCAACGTGTTTAGGCACAGAATATTTAACATTTAATGGCACAACATATAGTTGTGTGACGGATGTCGGCAGTGCTGGATCTGTTGCAAGTTTAAATGTCACGGCACCAGTGCAAAACACGGGCACTGGGGCAAATCCAATTATAGCAATGGCAAAAGCAACAGCCGCAGTTGATGGATACTTATCAAGTGCAGATTTTACAATATTTAATTCAAAACAAGCAGGATCTACAGAATTAACAGCAATTGCGGCGCTGGGTACAACTGGATTTATAAAGCGTACGGCTGCGAACACATATTCAACAGTTGCATCAATTGATTTAACAAATTCGGTGACAGGAATTTTACCGATCGCAAATGGCGGAACAAATTCAGCGACTGCAAACGGTGCATTAAATAATTTATTACCAAATCAGTCATCAAATGCAGGTAAAGTATTACAAACTGATGGCACAAATACATCATGGGTGATTCCAAATGCGGGCACCGTAACAAGTGTAACTGCGGCTGGTACAGCACATAATCCAATAGTTATTGGTGGATCAGGTGCTGCGCCAACGGTGGATATTCCGAAAGCAACAGCTGCAGTGAATGGATATTTATCGTCAACAGATTTCACAACATTTAATTCTAAACTAGCAAATTTTTCAACGATGACATCGGTCGATGTGACATCAGCATTGGGCGCAGCACCGGTGCAAAATGCCACAACAGCCGTCAGTGCAAATGGTATCCGTGGAACAAACGTAAATATCACAGCCCTTACAACAAATGATATTTTACAATATAATGGAACTAACTACGTAAATAGAAATATTCCAACGTGTTTGGGTACAGAGTACTTAACATTTAACGGAACAACATATAGTTGTGTGACGGATGTCGGCAGTGCCGGTGCGGTAGCAAGTTTAAATGTCACGGCTCCTGTGCAAAATACAGGTACTGCGACCAATCCAATTATTGCGATGGCCAAATCAACAGCCGGTGTTGATGGATATTTATCAAGTGCAGATTTCACTACATTTAATAATAAACAAGCGGCCGGAAATTACGTAACCACATTAAGTGGTGATGTGACATCAAGTGGATTTTCATCAGGTACGGTGATCACAACAATTGCGGCATCATCAATCACATCAGCAAAAATTCTGGATGGCACAATAGTAAACGCCGATATTAATGCAGCAGCAGCGATTGCCAGAACAAAACTAGCAAGCAGTACTGCGAACAGTATTTTAATTAATGATGGATCTGGTGTAATGTCTGATTCAGGTGCGATGACGAACGGTCAGTTACTGATCGGTTCAACGGGGGCGGTGCCTGTTGTGGCTACGGTGGGTTCATCAAATGGTATATCGTTAACGACAGGTGCAGGCAGTTTATCGATTGCGACAAACGGAACAACTGCGGCTGCTAATAATACATTAGTGATGCGTGACGGAACGGGTACTTCACAGTCATATGGTGTCGGTGTATCGGGCGCAACCAGTGGATCAGTTGTTTGGACGGCTCCAAGTATTGTGACAAATTATTCTTTGCAGTTGCCAGCAACCCAGGGCGGAGCCAACACAGTTTTACAAAATAACGGCTCTGGAATTTTATCATGGGTTGCAGCTTCTACGGGAACTGTAACTGGTGTTACAGCGACGGCACCGGTGGTATCAAGTGGTGGCACAACGCCTGTGATTTCAATGGCCAAATCAACAGCTGCAGTAGATGGATATTTATCAAGTACAGATTTTACAACATTTAATTCAAAACAAGCCGCTGGAAATTACGTCACAACATTAAGTGGTGATGTAACATCAAGTGGATTTTCATCAGGAACTGTAACAACAACGATCGCAAATAATTCAATCACGTCAGCAAAAATTTTGGATGGAACAATTGCTTCAGCAGATATCAGTGCAGGAGCAATTACGTTTGATAAATTAAATCAATCCAGCGCAACGACAGGTCAAATTATTAAGTGGAATGGTTCAGCATGGGTGGCAAGTGCAGATAATTCAAACGCAGGTGTAGTAACTTCTATTGCTGCGGCAGGAACAGCAAATAATCCAATTGTAATTGGTGGAACTGCAGCCGTACCAACGATTGATTTAGCAAAAGCTACAGCAAGTATAAATGGATATTTATCATCAGCAGATTTTACAACGTTTAATTCTAAACAAGCAGGTTCTGCAGAATTAACAGGTGTCGCTGCATTATCAACAATCGGTTTTGTTAAACGAACAGCTGCGAACACATATTCAACAGTTGCATCAATTGATTTAACAAATTCGGTGACCGGAACACTTCCAACAACAAGCGGTGGTACCGGAAATTCTGCATACACGATTGGTGATTTGTTGTATGCCAATTCAACAACGACATTTGCAAAATTACCAGCAAGTACATCTGGTTACGTGTTAACCACAAACGGTGCGGGCACGGCCCCAACATGGACTTCGGCAGCTACGGGAACAGTCACAGGTGTTACGGCGACGGCTCCGGTGGTATCAAGTGGCGGCACAACGCCTGTAATTTCAATGGCAAAATCGACAACAGCGGTTGATGGTTATTTATCATCAACTGATTGGACAACGTTTAACGTAAAACAGGCAGCGCTTGGTTATACACCGATTAATAAAGCTGGCGATAATATGACTGGTACATTTGGATTATTTCAGACAGCGAGTGATCCAAGTACAGCCGGTTGGAATAATACTCAAAAAGGTTTTACTTGGTTTAATACGACAAGTAACTCAGTAAAATATTGGGATGGATCAGGGATTCAAGCGCTGGGAGTATCAGGTGCTGGACTTACTAGTTTAGGTGGACAGACTGGCAGTACGCAAACATTTGCAAACGGAACAAGTGGTACAGCGCCTGCATTTTCAAGTGGAAGTAACACTCACACCTTAAACATTCCGATGGCATCAACGGCGACTGTGACAGCGGGATTAATTTCAAAAACAGATTATGATAATTTCAATACAAAACTTTCAAATTTTTCAACGATGACATCAACAGATGTGACAACAGCATTGGCATATACTCCGTTAAAGCCAGCAAATAATTTAAGTGATGTATCAAATGCAACAACCGCATTAAATAATTTATTACCCTCACAAACAAGTAACGCAGGAAAAGTTTTACAAACTAATGGAACAAACACATCATGGGTTGCGGCATCATCTGGAACAGTGACATCAGTAACAGCGGCAGCAACTGCGAATAATCCAATCGTGATCGCAGGAACGGGCGCAGCACCGACAGTGGATATTCCGAAATCAACAACAACAATAAATGGTTATTTATCATCAACTGATTGGACAACATTTAATTCTAAACAAGCAGGCTCGACCGAGTTAACCGGTGTTGCGGCATTATCAACGATCGGTTTTGTAAAACGAACTGCTGCGAACACGTATTCAACAGTTGCATCAATAGATTTAACAAATTCGGTAACCGGAACACTTCCTGCGACAAGCGGTGGTAGTGGGCAATCAAGCTTTACAATCGGTGATTTATTGTATGCCAATTCAACAACAACACTTGCAAAATTAGCAGCAAGTACATCAGGTTACGTGTTAACCACAAATGGTGCAGGCACCGCCCCAACATGGACGGCTGCTGCGACCGGAACAGTGACTGGTGTTACAGCAACGGCACCGGTGGTATCAAGTGGCGGAACGGCTCCGATAATTTCAATGGCTAAAGCAACAACAGCAGTTGATGGATATTTATCATCAACCGATTTTACAACGTTCAATAATAAACAAGCCGCTGGAAATTACGTCACAACATTAAGTGGTGATGTAACATCAAGTGGATTTTCATCAGGAACTGTAACAACAGCGATCGCAAATAATTCAATTACATCTGCAAAAATTTTGGATGGTACAATTGCAGCCGCTGATTTTGGTCAGATGGGTGCAGCTAGTGGTCAAGTGATGAAGTGGAATGGTTCAGCATGGGTAGCCAGTGCCGATAATTCAAATGCCGGAGTTGTTACATCGATCGCGGCTGCAGGGACGGCGAATAATCCGATTACAATCGGTGGAACTGCAGCGGTACCAACGATTGATTTAGCAAAAGCTACAGCAAGTATAAATGGATATTTATCATCAGCAGATTTTACAACGTTTAGTAATAAGTTATCAAATTTTTCAACATTAACATCAGTTGATATAACAACAGCATTGGGTGCTAATCCTGTGCAAAATGCAACGAACGCAGTAACAGCAGTTAATTTTTCAGGAAGTTTATCTGGTGATGTGTCAGGAACACAAAGTGCAATCAGCGTAAATAAAATCCGTGGAACAAATGTCAGTATCACATCGCTGACATCAAATGACATATTACAATACAACGGCACAAATTACGTGAACCGAAACATTCCAACGTGCGGAGCGAATCAGTATTTAACGTTTAATGGAACAACGTATACTTGCGTGACTGACGTCGGTGCCAGCGGAACTGTTGGAAGTATAAATTCATTAACTGGTGCATTAAATATAGTGACCGGTTCAAGTGGATCTGATTTTAACATCAATTCAACGGCAACGACAGTGACATTAAATATTCCAACGTCATCAGCAAGTAACCGTGGATTATTGTCATCAGCAGATTTTACAACATTTAATTCAAAACAAGCAGGTTCAACAGAGTTAACAGCATTAGCCGCTTTGGGTACAACTGGATTTATGAAACGAACAGCTGCGAACACATATTCAACAGTTGCAAGTATAGATTTAACAAATTCGGTGACCGGAACACTTCCGGCAACAAGCGGTGGTACCGGAAATTCTGCATACACGATTGGTGATTTATTATTTGCGAATTCAACGACGACACTTGCGAAATTACCAGCAAGTACATCAGGTTACGTGTTAACCACAAATGGTGCAGGCACCGCCCCAACATGGACTGCGGCAGCTACGGGAACAGTCACAGGTGTTACAGCGACGGCTCCGGTGGTATCAAGTGGCGGAACGGCTCCGATAATATCAATGGCGAAAGCAACAACAAGTGTTGATGGTTACTTATCAAGTACAGATTGGACAACATTTAATGCCAAGCAAGCCGCAGGAAATTATATCACAGCATTAACCAGTGATGTTACGTTGTCTGGATTTTCTGCCGGAAGTGCGACAGCGACGATTGCAAATAATGCAATTACGTCAGCAAAAATTCTGGATGGTACAATTGCTTCAGCAGATATCAGTGCAGCAGCAATTACATTTGATAAATTAAATCAATCCAGCGCAACGACAGGTCAAATTATTAAGTGGAGTGGTTCAGCATGGATTGCAAGTGCAGATAATTCAAACGCCGGAGTTGTTACATCGATCGCGGCTGCCGGGACTGCAAACAATCCAATTG
>JAYVKY010000363.1:0-7023 GCA_043767965.1 Pseudobdellovibrionaceae bacterium | reverse complement strand
CTGATTCACGGGGGCACCGCCCCCGAGCCTTGCATTCAGCTCAGCCAATGAAACAACAAATGAATTTTACAGACCAAGATTTCTTTGCATCACCATGATGCCGGGGCCACCGCTTCCAGTTGGAATTGCATAGCTTGATGGTGATAGTGCTGTCATTACACCAGTTGTTTTATTCACAGAAAATGCACTGACAGATGGTGCGTTCATCGAATTGCAAGTGTAGGCGAAATTTCCGGTCGTATCTATGCGAACATCATTGGGGCCACCACCTGTTGTTGCTTCCGATGATCGTGTTAAGCCACCCGTGACCTGATCGATAGCATAGACAACAATTTTCTTGGGATCTGTGCCTGTTGTTGAAAAGGCCGTGCCATATAAAAATAATCCATCAGCAGATATTGTTGAGGCTGATCCGCCGTTATCAGGATAGCCGGTGGTATTATTATTTAAAATAGGCGATTCAATTCCAGTCAGGGCACCTGTTGTTTGATCGATATTCCATCCGGCGATTTTATGGATATTCACAAGACCCATGTAAAGCCATCGGCCATTCGGGTGAATTGAAATTCCATCGCCAGGGTTTGTGGTGTCACCGCCTAAGGTATTTCTGAACGGGCTGCCAGCTATTAACGTGAGTTTTCCGGTGGTTTGGTCAATTGTAAATCCAGCGACACCGCCGTTGCCACCCATCGCTGCAGCATACAGAAACTGTCCATCTGCAGAAACAACAACACCATTAATACTTGTTGCTCCTGTTGTTGCAAACGGGCTTCCAGTCATTACAGATAAAGTGCCATCAGCGGCAACATTAAAACCTGTAACGCTATTTCCGGACTGGTTCGTTGCATATAAAAAATTTCCTGACGGATGAAAGAATAAACCATTGGTTCCTGTGGCACCAGCTGAAACGGCAGCACCGACAGCAGTCAGTGCGCCAGTGATGGGGTTGATCGCATACGCAGACACTGTGGCTTGCGTAACATTTGCTGCATAAATAAATTTATTGTTTGGATGAATGGCAACGCCGTATGTCCCGTTATTTCCTGAAATTGAAAATGGACTTCCCGTAATTGTAATAAGCGCGCCTGTGACAGGGTTTTGCGCATAGCCATAAACTTTTCCTGGTGTTTCTTGTGATCCTAAATATAAAAATGACCCGTAAGTAAATTCAACCGATGCCGGCGTAGTTGACGGGTCTAGAACGCTAGATTGCACGCCGCTGTTGCGGATTTCGATCGAATAAACTCCGTTTTGAGCGGGGCCAACCGTGCAATTGATTTGTGTGTTGTTGGCCGAGAACACAACATTTTGGCACGCGTAGGGGCCAACATAGGGAACTGATGCCGAGCTAAAGCCAGAACCAATAACCGTTAAAGCGCAGCCACCCGAAATACTGCAGTACAAAGCGCCGCCGCCGTTGGCGGTAGCTGATTTTATAATCGCTGGCTGTGACGGAGAAAAACTTTCGCTATCAAAACTTTTCTTACATTGAGTCGTGTAAGCCAAGGCAGAAAAAAGTGCCGTCAGAGCTGAAATTTTAAATGCAATATTTTTTTTCATAAAGCCTTTTGTAGGATTTTTTTAAATTATCCCCCTGAAAAATTAGAAAAAACAATGCCAAGGCCGACGCGGCTCCATTTAACTTTGGCTGCGGTTAAGCTTTCTGAAAATTCTTCGGTCGTGTAATCGATAACAAAACCCACTTTGTTTTTTATTTGTCGTATATACTGGATCGTAAAACCACCGGTGGCCTTATAGGTAGCGGGGCCTCCAGCAAAAGTGATTTTATCTAATTTATATTCATCAGATAAACGATAGACTAAGCCAAAGCTATTTTTCCCGTCGTAATATTCTAGGCGAACGCCAGGTGACGTGCCAGTGCCCGAGATATTCGTATTACTGACAGTTGCGGGTTCTGTGGTTTGACCAGCTATCATATATTCGTAATTCAGGCCGATACGGAATTTTTTTAGATTAAAGCCCGCGAATAGCCCGATGGGCGTATAAATCATGTCGCGATCAGCAGCGTTGCCGCTTGTTGATAAGCCGTTACCCATTTTACCTTGCCCAAATAAAACCATAGCGCCGGCTGAAAACTTTGGGCTGCCGCCGCCACCTTTTGAGGCCGCAAAGGAAATTGGCGTTGATAAAATAGTTAGAATCAAAACAAATAAAGATAAATTTTTTGTAAAAATATTCTGCATAAAACTCCTTTTTATCAGATCGTAATCTAAGATGCTGTACATAGTATAAATGATATTTTTCGAAGTGAGTATTTTGAAATGAATTGTCTCGGATTGAGCCAGACCATTGGCGTGAATAGGCAACACTATAGTCTGGAAGATCTCAAGCTGATGTTAAGCTCAGTTTATCAGAAGCCATTTCCATAAAGGTAAAATCTGTATTTCGAGACCATCGGTATTAATGATAGTTTCCGTAGCCATGGTTATAATTAATAATTTTTTAATTTTATATTCTTTAGCTGCTAAAATTAAGGCTTTTACTTCTCGATTTTTTGTTTTTTCATCGTCAAGTGACCATGAAACTTGAATCAGTTCACTAAGGGTTCGGCCCTCGCGTATTAAAAAATCAACTTCGTAATTGGGTGCCTTGATGTAATAAATTTCTTTATCACGCCTTTTTAGCTCAAGAAAAACAATGTTTTCAATTTTTTTACCATGATCTTGATAGCTCTTGCCTAGGATTGCTTCAGATAAAGCAATGTCGATGGTATAAAATTTTTTAGGCAATGAAATTCTTTCTTTTATTTTATGTGAATAGGGTTCAACCACGAAACCTAAATAAGATTCTTGTAAATATTCGATATAATTCTTAATCGTATTAATACTGTTGATTGTTGATACTTTTTTTACAGAATGATACGTGAACTGCGAAGCATATTGAGACATTAAAATCAGTGAAATTTCTTTCAGCGCTTTAATGTTTTTAATTTTACGGCGCTGAGCAATGTCTTTGTCAATAATTTTGCTGTAAAGCTCTTTCAGATAATTTTTAAAAATTCTTGAATCTGGTTTAAATTGCAATACCTCGGGAAAACCGCCAGTTTCGATGTAATTCTGCATTTGTTTTTGGTACTGTAGCCTTTGTAGGGTTGTCACATTTTGCTCAGGTAAGGCTATTTTTTTAAAAGTTAAATATTCGTAAAATGAAAACGGGAAAACTTCGATTCCAATGTGCCTGCCCGTTAAATGAGTCGCTAATTCTTGGCTTAGCAGTCTTGAATTACTGCCAGTGACTATGACATTATATTTTTGACGATGCAATCGGTTAACAAAAAGCTCCCAACCTGTGACGTTTTGAATTTCATCTAAAACAATCAACTTTGGCATTTTTGAAATAGTTAAGCCGATTTCAAAAATGCTTTGTAGATCTTTTGTTCTAACTTGACTTAAATTTTCATCATCAAAATTGATGTACAAAAAATTCTGTTTTTGCAAAGTAAGTAAAGCTAATGTTGATTTACCGGACCTTCGTATCCCCGAAATAACTTTAATTAATTTTGTCGACAGAGCTTCTTCAAGAAAAGGCTGTTGAGATCTAGGAATTAGAACGTCCTCGGCCATCATATTTAAAACTTCGGTTTGCTGATCTGTTAAGATTTGCCGAATTTGATCTTTGTTCATATTAAAAGTTTGTGCTACGTACTGCACAAAGTCAACAAGGTTTGTGCAGTACGTAGCACAAACTCGAAATGGGATGCTTTTTTAGATTAAACCATTAAAACCAATTCAGTTCACCCCGAGATTCAAATTCAATATTGGTTTTAAATAATATTGAATTTGGTGAACACATATGAGAAATAAAAAATGGCAAAGATTTCTCTTTGCCATTTTAGCTCATAATTTTCTAAAAGAATTAATTAACTTTCATTAGCTCTTCAACAGATAATTTCCCACCTGTTAATGTTTTGCCAGTTAAAGATGGGATTGGTTTAGCCGACGATAAAATGGCAGCTTTAACTTCTTTCCAGTTTTTTTCTGGGTGAGCAGACCAATACAATGCGGCGGCACCAGCAACGTGCGGGCAGGCCATTGATGTTCCATCCCAGTTTGCGCCCATAAGTTCAATCACAGTATCGCTGTAATGATTGCCAACAGTTGTTGAAAAAATCTTTACACCAGGGGCGCCAATATCAACTGATGTCGCGCCGTAATTTGAAAACGAAGCCAATGCATTTGCTGAATCAATCGCAGCAACTGAAATAATATTGTCGTGCGGGTAGCTGGCCGGGAAAGCTTTTTTCGGAGAATTGTCATTATCAATTCCAGAATTAGCTGCGGCAGCGATAAATAAAACATTTCTATCCATCGCATACTGAATCGCTTCTTGTAATGCTAAATTATCTGCAGCTTCAGCAGGGTCTTCACCTTCAGAGCCCCATGAATTTGATAAAACTTTTGCACCGTTATCGACTGCATATCTGATCGCGCCAATCGCGCCTTTTGTTGTGCCGCCTTCGTCACCGATAAAGCGTAATGCCATAATTTGTGCGTTCGGATTCATTCCAGAAATTCCTTTTCCGTTGCCTCCGCGCGCACCGACATTGCCTGCGCAATGAGTACCGTGACCTGGGTTTGCACCATTTAAAATGTCGCCCAAGTCTGTCGCCGCAAGATCATAAGGTTTGTTATCATTTGATAAAAAATCCCAACCAACGATGTCGTCGATGTAACCGTTGTGATCATCATCGATACCATTATTTGGAATTTCTTTTGTGTTTCTCCACATATTTGGCAAAAGATCTTCGTGAGTATAGTCAACGCCAGTATCAATCACAGCGACAATTATTTTTTGTGCCGGAGTAATTTTTAATGCGTTTTCTAAACCGTTATCAACCATGCCCCATTGTTTTGAATATAATGGGTCGGCGCCTGTTGTGACCACAGGAGCATCTGGAATTGCTGGATTGTCAGTGGGTTTGGCTTTAGGTTCGGATTTCGTATTTTGCAGGTATTGCATTAAGGCTGCATTTTGCCGAGCCTTCGTAATTGATGGATTTTTAAATACATTCAGTTTGTAATTCGGCTGAACGTGCAAAATTGCGCCATTATTTAGGTAACTTTTGAACTGCGATGATTTGATGTCGCCACTGATTGAAATCCATTGTGGCATAACTTGTTTGGCGTTGAAGCCTTTGAAGTTCATAATTTGAACAGTTTTTTCTGTTGAGCTTGGGGCTGCCAGTTTGATTAGCAAGTCCTCGGCTAATGCTGATGTTGATAGTCCAAGTGATAGTGCAAGCGTTGTAAAAAGTTTAGTCATTATTCCCTCCGTGAATGATAAAAACTTAAATTATATGTGCTGACTAAAGTCTAGTCAGGGTTTTTGGATTTCAACAAATGTTTTTTACGAAAAATTCACTTTTATTAAAAAACCAAAGCACATGCGTCGATAATTGAAACCACGTTTGTCAAATGCTTACAGGGATTGTCTTCAGAAATGATTTTTGTCATGATCTAACATTGAAAACAAATATGAGAATATCAAAAGGAATTTTATGTCTGTAACGAATGATCCTGCAGCGACACATGCCGCGTCCGATGAACTTGCAAAAAGTTTTGCATTCACAACAAAGCTTGATGCCATCGCGGCATGGGGTCAAAGAAATGCCTTATGGCCTTTGCCTTACGGAACGGCTTGTTGCGGTATTGAATTAATGTCAGTCATGGGGCCCAAGTATGATCTGGCCAGATTCGGAGCTGAAGTTGTCAGATTTTCACCTCGGCAGGCAGATTTGCTTTTAGTTGCCGGCACGATCACAGAAAAAATGGCGCCGATCTTGGTCAGGATTTATCAGCAAATGCTTGAACCTAAATATGTCATTTCTATGGGGGCTTGCGCAAGTTCAGGCGGATTTTACCGCGCTTATCATGTGCTTCAAGGGTGTGATAAAGTTATACCAGTGGACGTGTATGTGCCAGGCTGCCCACCCACGCCAGAAGCCGTGTTAGACGGAGTCATGAGTTTGCAAAAAATGATTAAAGATCGAACGCCGCGTCCATGGCGCGATAACTGGGTATCGCCCTATGAAATTAGTGCGAACACTGTTCCATCTTCACTGACCTCTGCAAATTCGTATACTGCTAAAGGGGTGCGCCCATGAATAACTTTGGAAATTTAAAAAATGATTTAACTCAGAAATTTGGTGCAAATGTTTTTACATCATCAACAACGCCGGTTGGTGATGATGTGATTGATACAAATAAAGAAACTGTGCCTGCGCTTTTAAAGTATCTTAAAGAATATGCGGGATATAATTTTTTAATGGATGTTTGTGGGGCCGATTACCCAACACGTGCAAAACGTTTTGATGTTGATTATCATTTATTTTCAACAATAGGTAGCAGGCGTCTACGTGTGAAGGCGCAATTATCAGAAGGCGAATCTGTCGGCACAGCAACAACAATTTGGAAGTCAGCTGATTGGTTCGAACGTGAAGCATTTGATATGTTCGGAATTTTATTTCAAGGACATCCTAATTTAAGAAAAATTTTAACACATCATCAATTTGTTGGTCACCCACTACGAAAAGATTACGAGGCTGATAAACAACAACATTGCAATTCGGTTATGCCCATTCGATTTGATAATACACCCGAGCAAAGCGGCGACCAGCTTGACAGCCGTTATATGGCAATCAACATTGGCCCTTCGCATCCGGCAATGCACGGAACACTTCGTGTGATGGCAGAGCTTGACGGGGAAACAATTGTCAGGGCCGGTTGTGAAATTGGTTTTCTACATCGGTGTTTTGAAAAAATGGCTGAAACGCACCCGTACAATCAAGTGATCCCTTATACAGATCGTCTAAACTATTGTTCAGCACCTATGAATAATGTGGGGTATTGCAAAACAGTTGAAAAATTATTGGGTGTTGAGGTTCCTAAACGGGCCCAAGCCATGCGTGTGATTTTATGCGAGCTATCTAGAATTATTGATCACACCGTTTCTGTTGGAACAGGTGGGGTTGATTTGGGCGCGCTGACTGCATTCTTTCATTTA
>JAYVKY010000362.1:0-9093 GCA_043767965.1 Pseudobdellovibrionaceae bacterium | reverse complement strand
GGAGTTTCAATTTGGCCAAAGCCATAGTTTTGAGCATTGGCATAGGCGATAGATTCAATTTGTCTGAAAACTTTTTTTTGCGATGGCAACAGATCGCGTGTGCCACGAACACTTTGATATTTACTCATAATGTAATCAAGCCTATCTTATTCAGAATGTCAGAGCAAATTAATTACATAACTCCTGATGGTTTTGAAAAATTACGTAATGAATATACAACATTACTTAATGACGAGCGTCCCAAAGTGGTTGTGACCGTGACATGGGCAGCTAGTAACGGTGATCGCTCAGAAAATGCGGATTATCAATATGGAAAAAAACGTCTTCGTGAAATTGACAAAAGACTTCATTTTTTACAAAAACGCATGGAATCAGCAGAAGTCATTGATCCAAAAACATTAACATCAGACAAAATTATTTTTGGGGCCACGGTTGTTATCGAAGATGAAGAGGGTCATAAAAAAACCTATCAAATCGTAGGCGCAGACGAGTTTGATATTTCAAAAAATAAAATTTCATGGCAATCACCAGTGGCCCGAGCACTTTTGGGAAAAAAAATTGATGACGAAGTTAAGATTCAAAAACCCAAGGGCGATGAATTAGTTGTTATTAACCAGATTTTATTTATTTAGTTTTAAAAGTTGTAAAAACTGTCTGACGCGTAGTCAAAAAAAATACAATTAATAAAAAAATCTCATGTACGAGGTTATGGCTAAGTTCGGAAAACTGTCAAAAAATATTTCAGTGTATAAAGGATTTTAGACACTGAAACAGTACAATGTATCTGATTTCAAATTTAAAAATCTTGTTTTAAGAACTGAACAATTGCTAACAGTTACACCGCCGAAAAAAGTGGTCTTCATTTTGAAGCTTATTTCAGTATGAAAATGAATAAAATTATTAAATTATCTATTTTGAGAACTCGAAAATATAAATTAGTTCGATTTTTTATTTTATGTGCATCTGCACATTTATTTTTTTCGTGTCAGACGCTGCATCAAATTCACAATGAACCTTCGCGTATCCAGCATGCAAAAGAACTTTTGCGATCAGATTATTTAAATACGTCAATATCACATTTTGATGGGGATAAAAACTTTAGAAATTATTTGGACTTTTATATCAATTCGGCGAATTCAGATTTGAATTCTGCAGAAATGACAAATGCATTAATTGTTGTAAGTACAAAGAACCATTATGACCCTGTTTTTTTACTGGCGGTTATTCAAACAGAAAGTCGATTTAATCCAAAAGCTGTGGGCTCGTCTGGTGAAATAGGTCTGATGCAAATTAAGCCCGATACAGCACAGTGGATCTGTCAAAAAAGTGGATTTGTGTGGAAAGGGGCGTCTGCCTTGAAAGATCCGGCCTATAATGTTCAGGTGGGAGCCTTGTATTTTAAATATCTGAAAAAATCACTTAATTCAAAGGCGGCCTATTACATTAACGCTTACAATATGGGTATTAACAACTTGCAACGTCTGCCGGCGTCATCAAAGATTTCTCATCCGTATTATTCAAGAGTTATGCAGAACTACATGGATATTTATCAAGAGCTGCAAAAGATTAAAGATTCACACAAAACATAAAAATATATTTTGATCATTTTACGTTTTCATGAGGAAATTTATCTACAACATCGATGTTGTAGATAGCGAGCCCACGGATGAAGTTCAAAAGTACTTTAATGAGTTTATTCATTTTATTTTCAATACAGAGTACAGCCCAGACCGAAATTCCTTATCAAGATGAGAAATTTCAATGTATTTCAGAAGTGGATGCAAATAGGTACATCAATGATTTTGGCGTTAATGTGGACTCGTTCGGAGGTCGCGAACTGTGTAATTCAGTCGTAGAATTTAAAAAGCTGATGAATGATTTCAGTCTGATTGAAAACGGTCATTTTGCAGAAGGATCCAATGTCTTTATTAAAGATTTTATACCTGCAAATCAATATTACAGTTGGATGAAGTCACAAACTCGTGGTGTCGAGCGGGGTAATGATGTTCCCTATGCGACAGCTTATAATTCGGGTGGTTATTTTACGATGCAAGATGGTTGGGCGAAGCTTTCGACACTGGGCCGCGTAGGCACAGTGATTCATGAAGCTCGCCACACAGCCGGATATCGACACGTTCCGTGTACCCAAGGTACATATCAAGGTTCTAATCTGGCAGGATGTGATACAAATTATTCGTACGGTGGCTCTCACGCCATTGAAATGGAATATTATGCCCGAGTCTCTGTGCAAGGAGCAAATTTTCATCCAGTCTATAAAAAAATGGCACGCTTAATGGCTATTGGTCGATCTAATATTTTTTTCAATACGCCGGTGATTCAAAAAAAAGAATCGGTCATGGCTTTATCATTGAATCGTAAAAAAGCATTTATCTTATCTGAAAATAATCAATGGGTTACTAAAGAAACACCAGCTGTGTTGGGTCACTTAAAACGCACAAGCTTTGGGGCGGTCATATTTGATTTGGAAAAAGCTTTTGCAATTGATCCATATCAGAATTCGGGCTACGTGGATCTTGTCGAAGATGTGTATTCATATTTTAAATTACTTTCAGAGGGCCATGACAAACTTAAAGATCTTGAAGAATATGATGTCGGGGTAAAACGCTACGTTACTAAAGTGACAGATCAAGATCAGATTGCTAATTTCGATTTTCCAAATGGTGTATGGGGAAATGCTTCTACGTTACCGTGGACTGTTCTAAAAACAACAACGACGGTTCCTGCGGCGCAAGCTTTGAACGGATATTTTTTAATTCAATCATCTGGCAATATTGCTGAATATCAACCGCAAACCAGCCGTATTGTTATGTTAAATACCAAATGGGATTTCGCTAATCAAAAAGTTATTTCATTAAATGGTGAAATTTTACTTTTAAAAACGGATGGCCAAATTAAAAAATGGATTAATTCAGCAACTGATGCCGTGTGGGCACCAGCTCAGAAGATCGAATTAGTTTCAGATTTAGTTTCAATACCAATCTATAATGGATTTAAAGTCGTTGTTGAATAATTATGAAAGCACGTAAATATTATTTTTTAATTTTAGTTTTAATAGGCAGTTTTTTAACAATGGATTATTTCTTAAACAAAAAAATAAATCATTTAATGTCACCTGATGTTATTCACTTGCAATCTGTCGTAAAAAATATAAATAAAAAAACATTCGAAAAATCCGAAGACTCAGAATCTCTTTTGCAGTTTAAATCTGATTTTAAATATGAAGTGAATCAAATAGGTCAAACGCAAACAAACACAGATGAAATCGAAAACAGATTGCAAGGTCTTGCCCGGCAAATGGAACCCGAGCACAGGGACTATTTGAAATTCATATTGAATAGTCAAGATATGAATGGTGATGATCGTGCGATGGCGATTGAATTATTATCACGAAATCAGACGCTTGATTCTGCTGAAATATTAAAAAATTATACAACTAATGAGCCTAGCACCAATACAACTCGGGCAGAGCAAGAATTGGTGTTCAAAGCGCAAGCCATTGAAGGCCTTGCGGCTTATCAAGATCGAAATGTAGCCATTAGTTACTTAAAAGAGATCAATAAAAAAACAAATTATAAGTTTTTGCAAGACCGTGCTCAGCGGGCAGAGTCAGCTTTAAAAAACGAGGGTCCACCCATCGAAGCACAAGACCTTGAGGCATTAAAAAAAATAATCAGATGATTTAAGTTGTTAAATGTTCTGAAAGTTTTAAAAAATTCTGTATGACCGAAGTTTTAGAAATAAGTAAAACCAGGTCTATATCAACCAATTTAAATAAATCAGATTTAAGTCCCGCCATTTGGCAGTAAAAGCCTGTTGTTTGCAGTCTGAAATCCATGCTGAGTTCGAAAGCATGATTGAAAATTTTAGTGCAGCATTTGTTTTTTAAAATAACCTCTGAAGTTTTCAAATCAAAATATGCAGATATGAGTTTGCTCATTTGTGTTTGTGAAATTTCATTCAGTAAACAATTTGAACATAAATACGATAAATAAACTAAAGCGAAAGAATTTTTCATCCCTATAAGTTGCACTGTTTCTTTAAGCGCATGGCTAATTTTACTGTAATGAATAATATATGAATTCATTTCATAGAACAAGCGTTGTTCAGGTGTTGTATTCCAATAGTTACAGATTGATTCAACTGTGTTGGCAAAAGATTCGGCCAAAATCATCTGTAAGGCGATTGTCTGTTCTTTGGTTATGATATCATTTTTAACATTTATGATTTTTAAATATTCTTCAGCGATACAATGGCTAGATTCATGAAGGACATGATTTGTTTTTGGTTTAATGATTTCTTCGCAGCTAAATTTTTTGGGGTGCAATTGTTCAATCATCTTAATCGGGGTTGCATTGTCAAAATAGGGAACTTTTTTCTTTTTAATAATTTCAGCAAGTGATAAAAATGGCATGGCAACGTAGTGACAAAAATCTTCCGTAGTACAGGTGTACCCATATTTTAAGAATTCATTACGAACATTTCTATACAGGGGATTGTTTTGATAAAGGTAACCATCACCTATCGATTTCTCTAAAATAGCAGAATTCTGAAATGAATCATGAAGTTTTAAAATTTCAAAAACTATTAATTGTGATTGCATCGTAATTATTTCATTCAAGTGCCAAGTAATTTTTTTCGAATCCACATGCGGATTTGCGTAAGCTCTTTATCAGTTAAACCCACAAAATGTGTGACAATCTTGAATTGCACTTCAGTTAATTTTTCACAGGTGGCAACACGTGTATTTATAGAATCTATCCCCAGTTGTTTAAAAAAATCACTTGTGATTTTGTAAATTTGGCCGGGTACTGTTTGAATATTTGATATCAATTTAATTTCAATTTCAGATATAGATATAATTTCTGTTTTTGTTAATATCGTTGCAATAGCATTAACCGGAGCCTGGACAAAGGCTGAGTCACTGGCCGAGTCAGTTTCGGATTTTTCAATCAGATTTTTAATCTTAGTAATTAATATGTCAGGATCTATAGGTTTCATAATATAGTCATTGGTTCCGGCGATAAGGGCTTTTTCAACGTCAGCTTTTTCGCGCTTACCGGTCAACATAATTATCGGGACTTGATTATTTCGCTCTGAACTGCGGATGCTTGAAATTAAAGTGTATCCACTTGATCCTAAGGGCATTATTGCATCAGTTACAACAAGATCAATATGTTCATTATTAAATTTGTCGAAAGCATCAATTGAATTTGTTGCTGCAAAAACATGATACCCCTGTTGTTTTAAAATTGCTTCTAAAGTTATTAATATAGTTTTTTGATCATCTACAATTAATATTTTTTTCATGCAGAGGCTTTCTGTTGATTTTTAATTGTAAAAACAGTTTTTTGAATAGCACTAATAGATTTAGTATATTCTAATTCAAGCTGTGTAATCAACTGTTGGGCTGCATTTATATCAATAGGTGTCGAAAAGATTTCCAGTTTTTCACAGATTTTACTGACTTGATTAGCACCTAAGGTCGCACTTGCGGACTTTAACGTATGAGCCGCATTTGATAGCTCTGTCTGATTTTGATAACTGAGAGCAACTTTCATTTTCTGAATAAGTTCGGGGGTTGTTGCCTGATAATCATCAAGTAAGACTTCAAGAAGTAATTGATCACCAACCATGAGCTCACTCAGTTTGAAAATTTCAGAGGGCAGTGGGCCGATCGAGGTTGTAACTGCAAAATATTTTTTTAACAACTTTGCCAGTTCTTCGAAAACCAAGGGTTTATTTAAAAAATCATTCATGCCTGCAGTAAAACATTTTATTTTTTCTCCGCTTGTGCCTTCTGCTGTAAGTGCAACAATCGGCACACACATTGATTTGTCTGATTGCAGTTCTAAAATTTCTTTTGTTGCTTGGTAGCCTGTCATTATAGGCATCTGGCAATCCATAAAAATTAAATCATATGTGGATTTTTTAAATAATGCGACTGCTTCCGCGCCGTTATGAGCAAGATCTACGATAAAGCCCAATTTTTTTAGATATTGTGATGCCACTTTTTGATTTACGAGGTTATCTTCAGCGACTAATATTCGCCCTGAAAATGCATTTTCTAAGGTCGATATGGTCTGCTGTGAAATTTGTGCAATCGGTGCTGCGCCAGCATCTAAGTTTAATTTAAACCAAAATGTCGAACCCACATTCACAGTGCTATTAACGCCAATCGAGCCGCTCATTAGATCGACAAGTTGTTTGGAAATGCTTAACCCTAAGCCTGTGCCACCGAATTTAAGCCCAGATTTTGTCTGAAAAAAACGTTGAAATAAGCGTTCGACTTCATGGGGTTCCATGCCAGCGCCCGTATCAATTATTTCAAATTTAATTTCAGTTTGATTTTCGTTTTGTTTACAGCAGAGACGTAATTCAACATGACCATGGCTGGTAAATTTAACAGCATTTCCAATGAGGTTCATTAAAATTTGTCGAATCCTATGGCCATCGGCCATAAAATATTCACCCAGATTTTCTGGATAGTTTGAAATAATTTGAATATTTTTTTCAGCACAGATAAATTTAAAATTCTCTAGAATATCCTTAATAAGCAATTTCAAATTAAAATTTTCTGTCACCAGATCAACTTTGCCAGCTTCTATTTTTGAATGATCTAAAATATCATTAATCAGTGCTAATAATGCATGTGCCGAGCGATGAACAGTGCCGACATAATCTTTTTGTTCAGAATTTAACGTTGTTTCATTCAGCAGTGTGGTTAGGCCAATAATACCATTCATTGGTGTACGGATTTCATGGCTCATTGACGCTAAAAAATCTGATTTCTTTTTTGAACCGTCAATGGCAGCTTCTTTTTCTTTCAGCCACAAAGCTTCGAGTAGTTTTTTGTGTGTGATGTTTTTCATAACCACAACCGAGCCGGCAGTTTCCCCGCGTTGATTAACGAAATAGCCACTCGACGCGGTCACATATATTCCTTCGGGGTTTCGTTCATTTTTTACAAAAATTTCTTGATCATCGGTGATCGTTTTTTGAAGCGCTAAATAAAATGGTAGATTT
This sequence comes from Pseudobdellovibrionaceae bacterium, assembly GCA_043767965.1. GTDB lineage: Bacteria > Bdellovibrionota > Bdellovibrionia > Bdellovibrionales > Bdellovibrionaceae > Pseudobdellovibrio. The sequence continues at coordinate 2,049 of JAYVKY010000362.1, read as the reverse complement.
TCTTTCTCTATTTTATTTAAATCCGCATTGTGAAACCCTAATAAGTCTAAAGAGCTTTGATAATGAATATCCTTAATGTTTGAGCCAATGATATCTAGGGCGGATTGATTATAGTATGTAAAGAATCCATATTGGTTTGTAACAATCACGCCTTCCGACATATTGTTGATGATATTTAAAAATGTTTCAAGTTTGGACTCAGTTTGAAACAGATCATTTTTTTGTTTTTGATCAATGTGATGATATAAAGAAAAAAAGACAATTGAACATATTGAAAAACAAATCAGACCAATTAAAAACAAATTCGTTTCTGAATTAAAGTATAAATGGTCGCTCTTTTTTTTAATTTCACTTTTATTTTCAGAATAATTTTTCAAATAAATATTTAGTTCAATTTCGGGTAATTTTTTTTGAGTGGCTATTTGCTGCTTGATTGAATCGACGTACTGGTAGGAAAAGTTATTTGCCCGGATCAATTTGTTTTTCAGTTCACTTTGATCTTTAAGATAAGAAAGTTGTGAGATACTTAAGACAGATTCATTAAATGCATCCGAGTAATGATTGTACTTGATGATTTGTCGAGCCACTGGTTCTTGGCCAATATTTTTTTGAAGTTCTGCCATATGATTTAAAGTAGATTCAATTTTTTCTAAAGTTTGTATAACTTCAATTTCTGAAGATGTAAGGGCTTGATTTTTAAAATTTATTTGATAACTATTTTTAAATAACTCATAGCCCGTCAGCATTAAAAAAGAAAAGGCTATGAACGGAAGAATTTTAAAAAGATATAAAAAAATAGAATTGATTCTGGATTTGGCCATGTATTGTTATCGGTAAATTGAATATATAAAATAAATTTTGTAGCTGGCCATTGGCCGACAGGTGCTTGAGCCCATCGACGGCCTTGGCCAGCTGGGCGGGCTTGAGCGCCATCAGCAGCTCGTCGTCGGGCACACCGCCGTAGCGCCGCTCGGGGAAGCAGGGCAGCGCCAGGCTGGGCTCGCCGGTGGCCAGGGCCCGGCCCCAGCTGTCGGCGCAGGCCGATTCACCCACCGCGCCCCATTCCAGCTTTTTGTAGCCGGCCCATTGCAGGCCGTTGATCAGCAAGATCATCTGCGCCGGGTTGGCATAGACCAGCGCGATGTCGGGCTGCGGCAGTCGCCCGGCCGCCAAGGGTGACACCGCCATCGCCCGGTAGCGGCCGTGCGGCACGCAGTGCATGGCCTGCTGGTGGGCGGCGGCATCGGCCTCGGTGGCAAACCAGACGCCGGCAAAGGCCTTGCCGGCTTTGAAGGCTTCGTCCTGCGGCGCCAGGCCCAGCACCGCGCCGCACTGCGGGCCGACCAGATCCTCAGCGGTGATGCCCACGGTGAAGCCCAGCCGTGCTGCCTGGCCGACGATCTGATCGGTGGTGTGGACGATCCCCCTGGGCCGGCGGATGCGCGGCACCGCCAGCATGGCCTCGACCTGCTCGAACAGCTGCATCGCGATCGGCGTGGTCTTCAGGCGCAGCAGGCGGTAGAGATCATCGACCAGCGCGGCCAGGTCCAGGGCGCTGTCGGGCAACGAAGCTTCTTGCATGGCGGCTTACCGGTGGGAGGGGGCCCCATCATGCCGCCCGCCAGATCAGCCGCCAGATCATCCGCCAGATCAATCCACCAGATGGACGCTGATGCGCACCGCATCGCGCGCCGGTTTCAGGCTCTCCAGCGTGCCGACTAACACCCGGCGGCCCAGCCAGGCATGCGGCCCGTCGGGCGCAGTGATGCGCACGGTCGACCGGGCATAGCGCCCGGCCGGCGCGGCCTCGTCGGTCAGCACCCGGTTGCGCACCGTCAGCACCGCGCCATCGTCGGTCTGCATCTCGTAGAGGGCGTCCAACTCCTTCACGCCATCGGGCCGCAGCCACTGTCGGTCGGCGCCGCCGGCCAGCACCGGCTCTATGCCTTTCCGAGTGGAAGTTGACATCACCTCCGATGGACGATAGAGCCGGCGGCAAGTGGCACGGCGTGCACGAAGGGAGAGGCCGGGAGGTGAGTGAGCTTGCCC
>JAYVKY010000361.1:0-3446 GCA_043767965.1 Pseudobdellovibrionaceae bacterium | reverse complement strand
AGGATCTGCAATAACGGTAAAACAGCAATTGCAAGAGCCGCTGAAATCATAAAAGCAAACACTGAAACTGTTGTATTTTTAACAATTTGAATTTGCATAATTTCTGAATTCTGAAGTCCTAAAGTTTTATAAATTGCGATATTTTTTTTATGTTCAATAAATACCCATCGCAATAAGTATCCGCCACAAAGAAAACACAGACCCAGTGCTACAAGCGAAACTAAGCCTAAATAATCTGTAAAGTATTTTAATATTTGATTACTGCCTTCAGCGTCTTGCAATGCCGTTTCGAATTTTATCGTCGTATCTTTGTTCACTTGCCTTAAATTTTTTTGAACATTGCTGGCCATCGCCTGTGATTGCAGCTTGTATAAAATTTGATGACTGACTGTACTGCCCGCCTGTATCAATTTCGTTAGAGCCAATTGCTGAACAGAAATGTAAACAACAGGCGCAAATCCACTGGGACGAAATGTGCGTGTAGGATCCTTAGTGATAATATCGGCAACTACAAAATCAGTTTGACCTAGTTTAATTTTAGAGTCTGACTTAAGATCCAACGGACTTACCAAATTCTGATCAATCCATATTTTTTTGTCTGTTGAAAATGTCTGCTTATTTTTAAATTCGTAGGTTCCATAGAGTGGATAGCCCTCATCAAATGCTATGACTTGAACTAAACGCGTTTTTGACCCATTTGCGGCCATGGCAAAGAAAGACTTGGTCTGAGTTTTTTGTAAAAATGAAACTGAGTTTCTATTTTTGTAATTTCAGAATTATCAAGAATTCGACGGGCCGAAATCGAAAAATCACTGGCCATTGTTTCTTGTGCTTTGGCACGCGTTTGCTCTAATAAGCTTTGTTGAAAAATTTGCAGCAGCAAAAATCCGAAAATTCCTAACGCTAAGTTTAAGATAAGAAATGTCTGAATTCGAAACTGGGCTTTGAGCTCTTGGAAAGAAAAACGCAGAATACGTTTGAATTTTATGATCATGCTAAAAACTGACCTTGTTTTAAAATTAACTTCCGATCGCATTGATCAGCTATATTCATATCGTGCGTCACAAGCAATGTGGTTGTTTTTTGCTTTCTAACTTGTGTAAAAAATAAATCCATGACTTTTTTGCCGGTCTCGGTGTCTAAATTTCCAGAGGGTTCGTCGGCCAAAAGTAAAGAGGGTTGGCTGATCAGGGCCCTAGCAATAGCTAAACGTTGTGATTCGCCACCACTCAGTTCGCTTGGCTTGTGATTGGCCCGGGGGCGTAGGCCCACTTTGTCCAAGGCATCTAAAATATCATTTTTCGAATAGGAACGATTTAAAATATCGAGCGGTAACGCAACATTTTCAAAAGCCGTCAAATGACTGACCAGGTGAAATTGTTGAAAAATAATACCTATATTTTGTGCGCGAAATGAAATCATTTCTATGGGGCTTAGTTCAAATATATTTTGATTGTTAATAATAATTTTTCCCGAGTTCGCGACATCTAAGCCACTTAATAGACTTAGCAAAGTGGATTTGCCGCTGCCAGAAGCTCCAACCACAGCAACAACTTCGCCGGTTTGAATTTCAGCGTTCAAGTTTTTTAAAATTATCAGTTTTTCATTATTTATGGTGTATGATTTATTTAAGTTTTGTATTTGAATCGACATATAGTTGTTATTCATCTTTCAGATAGGGTTTTAACTCGTCATACATATGATCTGCAATAACTTGATGACCTTTCTCGTTGGGGTGTATGCCATCTAACAAATTGAACTCTGGCTTGGCCGCAATTTGTTCAAGTAAAAAACCTAAAAGTGGTATTTTGTTTTTTCTAGCTACATTTAAATATATCTTCGCAAAATCATCGGTATATTTTTTTCCATAGTTGGGTGGCATGTAAAGTTGGCCTAAAATAATTTTAATCTTATGCGTATGGGCCCATTCGATTGCGACGTTCAGATTTTTTTCTGTATCCGTTGTTTTTAGTCCGCGTAGACCATCATTACTTCCCAGCAGCAGCAGCACAATATCCGGTTTGTTTTTAGCAATCCATTTAAGACGTTGCAAACTAGATGCGCTGGTTGACCCACTCGAACCCGAGCTGGTTAAAACCCAGTTCAACTTGTCAGATAATATTTTTTTTTGAATCAAAGCCGGAAATGCGGCTGCCTGGGCAACCCCGTAGCCCTCAGTTAATGAGTCGCCCAAAATAATAATTTTTTTTTCGATCTTCTTTTCATCCGCAAAAGAACTACAAAATAAAAATAAGCTTAAAATATATAAAAAAAAGATCCTAATAATTTTCATCACTAGGATCTTACATTCATTTGAAATTCTAAGACTATAAAATTTTAATTTTATATCAAAAATTAATAATTTCCGCCACCATTGCCACCGCTATCACGGCCGCGAAAACCGCCGCCGCCGCCTTCACGACGCGGGCCGCGATTACCACTGCCGCCGCCGCCAAATCCACCCTCGCGACGTGGACGATCTTCTTGAGGCTTAGCCTCAGAAACCCGAACCGGTCTGCCGCCAATTTCTTGACCATCCATTTTGCTAATTGCAGTATTTGCTGCAGAATCATCTTCAATTTCAACAAAACCAAAGCCTTTGCTTCGTCCTGACATTTTATCAATTACGATTCTTGCTGAGGTGACATTTCCAAAAGATGAAAATGCCTGTTGAAGCTCTTCGTCGTTCACAGAGAATGATAAATTCCCTACATAAATTTTCTTTGCCATGATTTCCTCCGGGCAATTTTGAGTTAGTGCCCGGAACTTAGAACTCTTACAAATAGGGCTCTTAAAATGAACACGGGTCTTCTGTTTAGCGTAATACGATCCATTTTACAGACAATATTTTTCTATCAAAAACTAGACTTAATGATGGTGTGCATGGCCATGCAAACCATGTGCGTGACCATGAATCACCTCATCGGCTGTTGCTTCACGAACTAAAATAACTTCAATATCAAAGTCTAGGTCAACACCAGATAATGGGTGGTTTCCATCAAGTATCACATGTGTGTCATCAATTTTTGTAACCTTAACAACTTTTACGCCCTCACCCAATTGCAATTGCAAATGAGCACCCAGTGCAATTTGAATATGTGCAAGCTGATCTTTTGGAACTTCCATAATCATATCAGCACGAAAATCACCATACGCATCAGCAGCCTTTAGTGAAATATTTTTTTTATCGCCCTCTGACATTTTTGAAATTTCAGCTTCCAATGCAGGAATAATCTGCCCACGACCTTCTAGAAATGGCATTGGCTGATTGGGTTCAGAAGCATCTAAAAGATCTCCTTGGGAGTTTTTAAGGATATAACTAAATGCAATAACACGAGGGTGTGTTTTTTGTGTTTCCGGCATAAAATTCCTTTATAAAAAGTTAATTTTGAGATTGAACCTAGACCACCTGAGCACTTATATCAACTATAAGTTTTTTTTCTTAG
>JAYVKY010000360.1:0-3191 GCA_043767965.1 Pseudobdellovibrionaceae bacterium | reverse complement strand
AATACTTTCTTCGATAGCTTTTTTCTCGTTCCCTAAAATTTGCGGGACGATATTTTCTTCACCTGGATCTACATAAGTTTCAGAATTAGATCCCAGCACTTCGTTTGGAATACGTCTTGAATTTAACATTTCGGTGGGCCAAAAAGTTGTGGCATTCTTGGGCATATAGTATTGAATCATTTTTCGTTGGACAACGTGACTGAGCCCCACCATAGGAGCCAAACACAACGGAAAATTTTTTTCTGATAAAAAAACCGATTTAACATCACGCATGAGCTATGTTTACTCTGTATTTTCACAAATGAATAGGAGAAGATTTTAAGGAAACAACGTTTCCAGGATGCAAGGCGCGACTATGATGGCACAATCTAAAAAAATCGGAATTCTTGGCGGTGGTCAGTTGGCTCGCATGTTGTGCCTGCGCGGGCTTGAAATGGGTCTTGAAATTCATGTGCTGAGCCCTAAAAAGACCGATCCCGCAAGTACCGTCTGTGCAAAATGGCATCAAGGCCAACTGAATAATTTGTCTGATCTTAAAAAATTTTCAAAAACTGTCGATATAATTACTTTCGAAAGTGAATTTATATCTGGTGCACTTTTACAACAAGTCGAGAAAAGTTCGACGGGAAAGAAAAATTTTTTCTTTCCGCAACTTTCAAATTTATTAAAAATTCAAGACCGTTGGCCACAAAAAGAATTGCTGTGGGATTACGATATCGCCACGAGTCCGTTCATGAAAATAAATTCAAAAGATGATCTTGATCTTGCGCATCAGGCCTATGACGGCATCTTTGTCTTAAAACAAAGATTTGGCGGCTATGATGGCTATGGTACATTTATGATTAAAAATGCAATTCAATTGCGACAATTTAAATTGAAGTTCAAAGGTTTTGAAAGCCATTTTATAGCAGAAAAACTTATTCAGTTTAAGTCAGAAAAATCACTGTTGTTTGCAAGAAATCAAAAAGGCCAAATTTATAATTACCCCCTATTCACGTCAATACAGAAACTAAATCAATGCGATCAGGTTTTTGGGCCATCAACACACGTTAAGGAAAAGTCCTTAATTTTAAAGCTGCAAAAAATGCTTAATGAAATTAATTATATTGGGGTGATTGCTTTTGAATTATTCGATACAGGCAATGATCTGATTGTAAACGAACTGGCCCCCCGCGTACACAATACAGGGCACATCACGATGGATGCCTTTAATATTGATCAATTTGAATTGCACTTAAGGTGTGTATTGAATTGGGATCTACCCGATCAGATTGCATCAGTTGAAAATTATTTGATGCAAAATTTATCTGGCACTTCGATTCAAAAGCCTGTATTTACCAAATCATTGAATGGACGCCTTCATTGGTACCAAAAAAACGAAAATAGACCTCGTAGAAAAATGGGCCATATTAACTATATCGGAAACTCTATTAATTATCTTCAACAGCTGGCTGCTGGTGATAAAAAGAGGATTAAATTATGAAAAAAAAATATGACGTCGCAATTATCATGGGTTCTGATTCAGATCTTAAAATCATGAAACAGGCCGCCGCTGTTTTAAAGCAATTTAAAATTTCATACGATATCCAAATCATTTCTGCACATCGCACCCCAAAACAGATGGTTCAATTTTCAGAAACCGCGCAGTCTTTGGGTTATAAAATAATTATTGCCGGCGCCGGTGGCGCTGCCCATTTACCAGGTATGGTGGCCAGCCTGACACCCTTGCCAGTGATTGGCGTTCCTGTGAATGTGACCTCGTTAAAAGGTTTGGATGCCTTGTTGTCAATTGCCCAGATGCCTAAGGGCATCCCTGTTGCGACAATGGCAGTTGATAATGCTTATAATGCTGGATTATTCGCTGTGCGAATTTTGGCCGTTGAAAATTTAAGCCTACAAAAAAAATTAAATGCTTTTACGCTTAGACAACGAACGAAAGTTCATAAGATGAACCGACGAATAAAATAAACTGTAATATATAATTGGCGTTAAAATCAAATCAGATAAAAATTGATTTCTGTAAAATGGAATGCCCATGACAAAAGATTCCATCAAGCCCGAAAAATTTTTCGCATAAATTATGCCCTCTGCCCAGACACCAAAATTTGTAATCATAAAAAACAACAAACTTCCTGTGACCGAAGTTAATATGATATTTTTAAATTGTTTTTGATATTTGAACAGAATCCCTAAACCAACAATTAAGGCATAAGCACCATAAACGTAAATCATAGTGCTATGAAAACCGATCACTAAATCCGAGATCAAAAGCGCCAGCAATGGTGTCGCCACAGCTAACGCTTTATTTAAAATCAGAAACCCTGCAACCAGTGCAACAGCACCAATTGCAGTAAAGTTCCAACCATGTGGGATCAATCGCGATAAAGCTCCGATAAAAACAAGAATAACAAATAAAATGTTATTTTTTGTTTGCATTAATTCACGTCCTTAAAGTCAGCATCAATAACATCGTCGCCTTCTTTTTTAGTTGCGCCTGCACCAGAAGCACTTGCACCCTCTGCACCTGCTTGCGCCGCACCTGCTTTTTGTGCGGCTTCAGTTAATTTGTGTGAAACAGTTTGCAGAGTTTCAAAAGCTGTTTTTAATTCAGCACTGGATGCTGACTTGTTTTCTAAAACTTGCTTAGCGTCAGTCACTGCTGTTTTAACAGGTTCAGTTTCTGAAGCTTGAAGTTTTGTACCAACATCTGTCATTGTTTTTTCAGTTTGGTAAACCATATTGTCTAAGTTATTCCGAGTTTGTGCGGCCTCTGCTTTTTCTTTATCTGCATCGGCTTGTAATTCAGCCTCTTTAACTAATTTTTTAACTTCTTCTTCGCTGAGGCCTGATTGTGCTGTGATTTTAATTTGCTGAGATTTACCCGATGCTAAATCTTTGGCTGACACGCTTAAAATTCCGTTTGCATCGATATCAAAAGCCACTTCAATTTGTGGAGTTCCACGCGCGGCTGCAGGTAAACCTGTTAATTCAAAACGACCTAGGGATTTATTATCAACTGCCATTTTACGTTCACCTTGAACCACATGAATATCAACACCCGGTTGATTATCTGCCGCTGTAGAAAAAATCTGTGATTTTTTAGATGGAATCGTCGTGTTACGTTCAATCAATGTTGTCATTACGCCACCCATTGTTTCAATACCTAACGATAACGGAGTCACATCTAATAA
>JAYVKY010000359.1:0-3915 GCA_043767965.1 Pseudobdellovibrionaceae bacterium | reverse complement strand
TTATTTGAGTGACTATAATAATCATACTTTCTATTCCATAAAAATACATACGGCACATCATTGGCGATTAATGTATTAGCTTTTTTAAATATTTTATTGCGTTTATCTTGGTCTAATTCGCCACGGCCTTCATCAATTAATTTGTCAACTTCAGGGTTTGAATAACTCCCATAATTTGACCCTCCCTTGCCGATTGAACTTGAATGCCAGATCTGCTTCGGGTCTGATTCAACATCGCCGCCACCCCAGCCCATTGTCATTAAGTCAAAATTTTGGCTATCTAGATTTTTAATAAAGCTATTCCATTCTAATAATTTAAGTTCTAGTGAAATTCCAATTTTTTTGGCATCTTCTTTAACGATCGTCCAATATTTTTCTGAATCTTTACTTGGGTAAATCAATGTTAACTTAAGTTCTAATTTCTTTCCGTTAACAGTTTTATCTAAAACGCCGTCTTTATCTGAATCAGCCCAACCAGATTTTTTTAAAAGATCTTGGGCCGCTTTAGGATTAAATTCGATAGGTTTTGCATCGGCGGCCTGAACCGATTTGATATACTCTGGGCCATTTGCCAAGTAATTCCATCCGTTGAAAAACTTTTTATTCATCTCTGCACGGTTTACGATATGGGCGAATGCAAGCCGGACATCTTTGTCTTTGAAAATTTCGTTTTTAAAATTGAAGGCAATGAATGCATAACCTTTTGGTTGAGAATTTTCGACCTTTAAGGCAAATGCAGTTTTACCAAATTGAGGGCCTACTGATTTTTTAAAAGCTTCGGTTCCTAGGTAAGCAAAATCAATGTCGCCTTTTTTTTGTTTTTCAACTAAAACGGTATCTTCTTTTGTAAAAGTAAACTTGATTTTATCAAAATTAAAAAAACCTTTTAAGTTTTTATCTTTATATCCATACCATTTATCGAATTTAGTGACTGTGATATATTGTGCTTTTTCATATTTTTCAAATTTATACGGTCCTGCTCCCACTGAAGTTTTTTGCATTTTAACTGAATCAGCAATGTTTCCGTAAATACTTTTTGGAATAATCGTCATATCACATAATGAAATAAAATTTTGAAAGTACTTTTCTGAGGCTGTAAATTTAATTGTATACTTATCAATAACTTCAGTCTTACTGATTTTCTCATAATAAGGGATTTTATTTAATGCTTCGTGCTTAGGATTTCTGATCGCATCTAAAGAAAATTTAACATCATCAGCAGTAATAGGGTCGCCATTGTGAAAAAATGCATCTTTTCTTAAGTAAAACGTGAACGACAATCCATCCTTACCAATATCCCATTTTTCTGCTAAACGCGGTTCTCTAACCCATGTTTCTGAGTTTGGCGCACACATCGTGTCGTGTACATATTCACCAACATAAGTCGTATATAAATCTCCACCCATGATAGGGTGCAAAGTTTCAGGTTCTCCACCCATGTCATAATTAAATGTCCCACCCTGCGGAGCCTTCTCATTCGGCTTAATCGCAAAAACACTCCCCGCAATTAAACTGACCAAAACCAATACAACTAAATTTAATCTTTTCATCAAAAACTCCTTTAAAATTTATAATCAAAGTATACAAATCCTGGACCAATAAATCAGACGCAAAATTACACCATCAAAGATTACTTTGCCCCCACGTAAATTCAAGGTCTGATTTATGGCGCAAGCAGACTTGTTAACCAACCAACAGTATATACCTGCCAAATATATGTGTTTACATTCCAAGCATTCAAGAATAGGTTTGTCTTTGTGTAAGAAAAGGGTAATTTGGCACCAAATGACATTTTTGCAGTTTGGTGCCAAATTGGCAAAAGACAATTTTAAAGGATTTATACTAGAAATATGAAATTTTTTGGACGAATTCACGAGCTTGAAAATTTAAATAGCCACTGGGGCAAAACAACCTCAAGTCTTATCGTGATTCGTGGGCGCCGCCGAATTGGCAAAAGCACTTTGGTTGAAAAATTTGCCGAAAGTGCCAATGATTATTTAAAATTTGAAGGCCTAGCCCCAGCCGATAATCACAAGAAGATTTCACAAATCGAACACATGAACCGCTTGATTCAGAGCCAATTAAAAAGCACAAAAAAGTACAAAACGTGGTTAGATATTTTTAAAGCTATCGATTCTAAAATCAAAAAACGAAAAACAGTTCTTTTTCTGGATGAAATTTCATGGATGGGAATGGATGATCCTGATTTTCCGGGGTATCTTAAAATTGCTTGGGATAATTTGTTTTCGAAGCACGATAAGCTAGTTGTTGTTTTGGCTGGTTCTGTATCGGCTTGGATTGAAAAAAATATTTTAATGCACACAGCGTTTGTAGGACGAATTTCTTCAACAATGACCTTGTCGCAGTTAAGCCTTGAAGAAACAAAAAGCTTTTTTGCTCATGATAAAAACTTGTCAACTTACGATAAGCTTAAATTTTTATCTATCACAGGTGGAGTCCCCAAATATATCAACGAGTATAAATCACAAAAAACAGTCAACCAAAATATTCATCAACTTTGCTTTGATGCAAATGGTTTATTATTTAACGAGTTCGATCGTATTTTTAAAGATATTTTTACACGAAGATCTGAAACCTATAAAAAAATTGTCGAATCATTAATACACAAACCACTGACATTATCTGAAATATGCAAAGCCCTTAAGGTCAAAAAAAATGGAAATTATAAGATTTATCTGAATGACCTTGTTGTTGCAGGATTTTTGAAGAAGAATTATCAGTTCGATATTATCACTGGGCAAACTCAGAAAATTTCTTACTATAAATTGTGTGATAATTATTTACGTTTTTATTTAAAATATATTGATAGATTCAAAAATCAAATTGCCAGCGGCCAATTTAAAAATAAGACTCTTGAAAATCTGGTGGGCTTCGATAGCTTTATGGGTTATCAATTTGAAAATTTAATTTTTAATGATATTGAAAAAATCATAGACTTATTAGACATAGATCCGAACTCTGTAATTTCACTGGGTTCGTATTCTCAGAAACAAAATTCACGAAACAAACAGGGTGTACAAATTGATCTTTTAATTCATTGTAAACCAAATATTTTGTACGCATGCGAGATTAAATTCAGAAAACAAATCGGCAATGATGTGGCTAAGCAAATTCATCTAAAAATACAAAGACTGCAGAAGCCAAAATATATGACAGTGAAACCTGTCTTAATTTACGCTGGCGAACTTGGTGATAAACTTTTAGACCAGAATGAAATCCAACTGATTTCAGCTGAAGATTTGATTTAAACTGAATATTTCAATTTGGCACCAAACTGCAAAAACGACAGTTGGTGCTACTTGAAAAAAAGAAAGAACCACTATGACCGACACAAAAAGAACACCAAAATTTGATGCGACAACAACGATATCTGCCGATTACGGTGTGTTTGGAATTCCGCTGCCCGAAAATGAATGCCGGGTTGTACTTTTGCCCGTTCCATGGGAGGTCACAACATCCTATGGCCGGGGCGCCTCGAACGGACCACGCATTATTCGCGAAGCTTCGGCACAAATTGATCTGTTTGATTTCGAAACCAAGACGGCCTATGAAGCCGGTTATTTCATGAAACCCATTTCTGACGAGATTCTTGAAAATAGCAAAAAATTTAAAGCCCTTGCTCAGAAAGTCATCGCGCTTCGAACGGAAATGTCTGATGATGCAAAAACAATTGATGCTTTAATTTCCGAGGTCAATGCTGCTTCAAAAAAATGCACCGAATGGGTTTATACAGAAACTAAAAAAATATTAGCTGCTGGCCATTTATTTGGCCTTGTCGGCGGAGACCATTCGACCCCCCTGGGCGCAATCCGCGCGATTTGCGAAAAACATTCTGATGTCGGCATTTTACATCTGGATGCGCACTCGGACACGCGCCGTGCATATCAGGGTTTT
>JAYVKY010000358.1:0-2923 GCA_043767965.1 Pseudobdellovibrionaceae bacterium | reverse complement strand
CTTTCGCTCAAGATCGGCCTCTTTCATTTCAGATTTAATATGGCGTGATAATTTTTGACCCGCCTGCATCAATGCACGGCGAATTTCCTCAACCAATTCTTCAGAGGCATCAATCGTTTCTTTTGAGGCATTTTTAAATTTAATAAACGGAGAAACAACAGAGACTGCAAAAACGTACGGCCCAAACGGAAGTGATTCTTTGGGTTGGCCTAAACCATATGACTTCCAGTTTACACTTTCAATAGCCCATGTGATTGCACAACCTGATTTATCAAATTGCAAAGGAACGCGATTAGCAAAACGCAAAAGTTGCACCGGGGATTGTTCGTCACCACGATCAACAAATCGGGCCAAGGCAACTTCGACCACCACAGGTTTAAAATCACAAATCGTTGGTTTTCGGGTCATAACACTAAAAAAATCCACTTTGCCAAGGCGATTAATTGATTTTGATAAAGAATCTTCACCAACAGTAAGAACCGAGCGCGTTGATGGCGCCATTAATTCAGTGGCTTGAATTGCTTGAAATACTTTTTTAAACTCTTCGTCTGTTAAAGTTGAAACGGACTTTTCAACCAAATTTTTTGGCATTCCTGCTTTGATAAAATCTTTGATCGACTGATCAGAAATTCTTGAAAAACCAGTTTTTAAAAACTTAGATAGCGAAGTTTTTCCGTACAATGTTGAATGTGTGATAAATTCACCCAATTTAAAAGTGTGTGGATGTGGTAATGTAGCCTCTGGAATTTCAGGCGAAACAGTACTTACACGTTCTGATTTTTTCCAACCGTCGTCTGCCAATTTATATCTCATTGATACATGTGGATTCAAAAGTGCTGTGCCTTCGATATAGGTAACTAGACCGCCATCACCGTTTAATTGAATACGACCATCTATTAAAAATTCAACACGAACACCATTTGTTTTATTTTTCCAATCGACCATTTCTTTGTTTTTAACAATACCGGTGTTGGTTTTAATATCAACATCGACTTGTGCAGAAATGGCCTTTTTCATACCTTTAGTTTTTGAAATAACTTGAACGCCCTTAGCATTTGTCATCTGAGCCCATGTGGTTGCAGCCGAAATACCGATACCTTGCTGGCCGCGTGAACATTGGCCTTTACCAAATTTTGATGAAGCCAAATATTCTCCGAAAACTTTAGCCAAATCTTCCACTTCGATACCGGGGCCATTATCTTCAACGACGATTTTGATAAGGTCTGTATTTTTAGTTGAGCCATTGCCGACTTTTATAACTTCGATTTCTAAATCAGGTAAAATTTCATGCTGTTCACATGCATCTAAAGAATTATCGACGGCCTCTTTCAGCGTTGTTAAAACGGCCTTTAATGGTGATGAAAAACCCACTTGTTGTAGGTTTTTTGCAAAATATTCTGCTGTACTACTTTTGGTGATTTTGCTCATGATTCCCCTTAAATAAGATACCTGCCAACATGCAGATGACACGTATAACATTCAATTGGTGGGCTATTTGGCTATAAAATCAAGGTCTAGGCCCTATCACGGTGTGTTAACCTAGTGTTTTTAGGGGCTTAGCTGTTTATGATTTAAGCTATTAACTTAATTTGGCTTTTTTTTAAGCTATTTAGTTAATATTTTGTGCCTGTAAACAAAATAAAATTTCCAAAGGACAGTAAATAAAAAAGCATTAATATCCACTGTTTTAGATTAAAAAATATGTTAGATTTTGTATATGTCAGAATCAGATTGCCAATCAAAATCCACAACAAATTCCTGTGATCAATGTGGTCAAAGGCTTACCAATGCAATTTGTGCAACTTCGCCCGAAGTATGGAAAATTCTTGATCAAGTAAAGCAGAAAAATTTGTTTAAAGCACATCAAGTTATTTTTTATCAAGATAGCGTGCCTCTTGGTCTTTATACAATTTCTTCGGGCCTTGTTAAACTTGAGGTCACCTCTGAACAAGGACAAAATCATACTTTGCGATACCTGGGTGCAGGCTCTGCCCTGGGTTATCGTTCATTGTTTTCAAATGAAAAATATCAGGCCTCTGCCATAGCGGTTGAAAAAACTGAGCTCTGTTTTATTCCAAAAAATACGGTGATGGATATATTTAAAAAATATCCAGAAGTCGCTCTAAGTATTTTAGAATCGTTAGCTAAAGACTTACGTTTAGCCGACACAAAATGGACTTCACAAATGGACAAAGACGCCTCTGAACGAATTGCCGAAGCACTTATTTTCTTACAAGATCATTTCGAACATCAAAATTGGACGCGTAAAGAAATTGCCGAATGGGCCGGAACGACACCCGAAACAGTCATACGAACATTGGCTCAGTTTGAACACGAAGGCTTTATTGACCAGTCCCAAGGGCGCGCGATTAAGCTTATTAATAAACAAAAGCTCATCGAAAAATTAACTTACTCGACATAATTTTGCTAATATGATCTAGCTCATATTAGCTAGGTGACTGGGTACGATATCCTTTTTTGTATTAAAGGAATTCGATGCCAGCGCAAACCCCCTATCTTAATTCGTTATTTTGTAATTACTGTGGGCTATCCTCGGGGCAAAATATATATTGTTGTGCTGCTTGCCAGCGATTAGATTTAGGCTTTCAAAAACTTTCCGAGACTAGACCACAAATTGATGCTCAATTTCAGTATCTAGATATTCCCGCAAATCAAATTTTATATCGATTAAATCCAGATCAAAAAATGTTTAAATTTTTTATAAAAAATATTCAATGTTCAAGCTGCGTCCATTTGTTAGAAAAAATTCCTGAATACAATTCAACGTGTACGACAAGTCGGCTAAATATTGGCACATCCGAACTGTATGTTGAGCTAACCCCGAATGGTCAGCTCTCAGAGATTGCAGATCTAATCGCATATTTGGGCTACGATGCTGAAATTATCAAGGCCAGTGAAGACG
>JAYVKY010000357.1:0-6208 GCA_043767965.1 Pseudobdellovibrionaceae bacterium | reverse complement strand
TGCGTGTTTAGAACGTTTTTTGCCTTCAAAAGAAAATGGTTTTGTGACAACACCAATTGTCAAAGCACCTAATTCACGCGCGATTTTTGCAACTATCGGCGCACCGCCAGTACCCGTGCCGCCGCCCATGCCTGCTGTAACAAAGACCATATCAGAACCTTTGAGTTGTTCGACAATATGATTATAAGATTCAATAGCTGATCTGCGACCGACATCTGGATTTGCACCTGCGCCTAAACCTTTTGTAAGGTCGGCACCTAATTGAATTTTATGAGTCGCACGGCTTGAATTCAAAGCCTGAATGTCTGTGTTCGCGACAACGAATTCAACACCACTCATGCCGCCTTCAATCATTGTTGTTACGGCGTTACTTCCGCCGCCACCAACACCAACAACTTTAATATTTGCTCCGATATTTACATTTTCTTCAAGTTCAAACATATTTCCTCCGTAAAAATTTGTTAAAATAACTTATAAATAAAAACTAAAACTTAAAATAAATCTGAAAAGAATTTTTTCATTTTGTGTGCAACATCACCAATTGATTCACCCATAGATCCGGCCATGTTAAGCCCGCCAAATGACGAATCTTTTGTAGTATAAAAATCTTTTTTAGATTCGAGTGCAAACAATAACAGTCCAATAGATGTCGCAAATTCACAGCCTTTAACGACATCTTTAAGTCCACCAACTAAAACCGGGAAACCTCGGCGAATAGGCGAATCAAAAATAAATTCTCCCATTTCAACAAGACCATCTAATTGACTGGCTCCACCCGTCAGAACAACGCCTGATCCTAATAAAGGTTGAAATCCACTAACTCGAATATTATTTGCAATCATATTTAAACATTCTTCAGCACGCGCTTCCAAAATATGCGCTAATTCTTTTCGCTGAACGCTTCGTGATTTTCGGCCACCAACGCCTTCAACATCGACAGCGTCTTCATCACCAACAAGGCTTGCCAAGGCACAACCATATTTTTTCTTAAGAACTTCAGCGAAAATCTGTGGAGTTCGTAAACCCACAGCGGCATCTTGCGTGAAATGGCTTCCTCCGACTGGAATAATTGAAGTATGCGCAACACTGCCATTTAAAATGTAAACTAATTTCGTGGCACCGCCACCAATATCAGCCAAACAAACACCTAAATTTTTTTCATCAGTACTTAATACAGATTTTGCAACTGCAACTTGATCAAGCACAAGACCCGAAACTTTTAATCCGGCTTTTTCTATACAACGAATCAAATTTGAAACTGCTGATTGACTGGCTGTAACAATATGAACATTGGCTTCTAAGCGCACACCAGACATTCCGATAGGATCTGTAATGCCATCTTGGTTATCGATTTTAAATTCACGTGGAATCACGTGCAGAACTATTCGATCTGCTGGTACCTGAATCGCTTTTGCGGCTTCAATGACTCGATCAATATCCGATGCTGTGACCTCTTTATTTTTAATGGCTACCATGCCGCGCGAATCAAATGATTGCACATGTGAACCCGAAACAGAAACCCAAACGTCATGAACACGAGAGCCCGACATTAATTCGGCCTCTTCTTTGGCTTTACGAATACACTCAGTGGTTGATTCAATATTAACAACAACACCTTGCTTAAGTCCTGAATTAGGACTTACCCCAACGCCGACCACTTCAATTTTAGGCTCTTGATTGATCATCACAGCATTCGACATTACAAGCTTAACCGCTGATGATCCGACATCAAGCGAAGCTAAAATTGGCCCCAAATTTGTGGCTTTTGTAACCGTTGTATATGAATGACTTGATGATGAGATTGGCGATGAAATGGCGGATGAAATCACATTTGATTTTATATTGCTCATTTTTTCTTCCTTGAAGCGAGTTTAGACAAAAGTCGTCCCGACGAATGTCCTTAACTAAAAGCTTAAGGAGTTTGCTGCAACCTGACAAGAACTTTTTTAGACAGATTTGCGTCTATGACGCGAGCTTTAAGATTCTTTTTTTCTAAGTAATCCATCACCTGCGAAACGCGAGCTGACTTCATAGCGAATTGATCTTCACCCAATTTAACTTTCAAATCAGATTGTATCAATGAAATCCAAAAACCCTCTTTCAGATTATAATTAATTTCAGATAGCGAATTGACAGCCATTTTTCCCTCTGCAGGCAAAGATTTCAAAAGCTCGATAGCTTGTTTTCGCTTATCAATATTTTTTAAAAAAATATCGCCCACTAACAATGCCTTTGCAGGCGCCTGACGACTGTCAATTTCAGCAAGTACTTCGCCATCGATAGTCACTGGCCGCATCAGGCCCGCCGTCAATTTTTGTGTATCGGTTAAAAGTAAAGCGATTTCAAAAGCTTCAATTTGCACCTCTAAAGATGATGGCCACGACCTTGAAATTCTAAAATCTTTGACCCACTTTTGCTGCCTCAGAACGTCTGAAATATTTTGCAGGGAAAAACTCCATAAGGATTGCCCCTGAAATTTCTGAAAATTTTGGTCCAGCTTTTGAATATAATTTCTAGCATAACTTTTCTGATCTGCATGGGTTTTTAAAACGATATTAATCTTTTTAATTTGGAAAAAACCATTCTGATCAAGAGCATAGATTGAATAGGCCACAAGCGACGGTGCAAGTACGAAAATTAAAAATAAATTTAAAATAAAACGGGTATTTTTCTTCACACAAATAGTGTAAGCCGAATCACGCGTCGTCTGCAAGATTAGACCTTCGTCGGGTATAAATAAGCACTCATATCAGACATAATTAAGAACTGGGCACATATAAAGGAATCTATTAAATGAATATCAAACTACTTCTAGCTGCAGTACTGACCCCACTTATATGCTGCCAATCAAATAAGACCCGTATCCCCAGTCAAGATTCGGTACCGCCCCCAGCGCTATTAAGTCAGGGCATTGAATTTGACTTTATTCATACAAAACAAAATTGTGCGGTCGCAAACGTAAACTTCGCAAACACTTTTCATAAAAAAACCTTTTGCGAAAATATTAAAGGTAATGACATTAAACCCAGTACCGAATTGTCGGGAATGGTTAAAAAAATTATTGAACAATTAGACGCTGCGCTGATGGATCCAAAAAAATCAAAAGTTTCTGTGGCCTATTTTAGTTTTTCAAATAAAGAAATACAAAAAAAGTTTTGCTCACTAAGTGCTAACGGCGTTCAGATCCGCGTATTTTTGGATAATAACTCTGGCCCGAAACCGGGCCAGCCTGGTCAGATTGACGAATTGATTATGAATAACCCTGAGTGCCTGGATTCAGAAGGTCGTCTGAACGTCAAATTATCTTATCTTGGTGGCAATACAAAAATTGGCGACGGCGGGATTTGGCAATTACATCATAATAAGTTCCTAATGATTGAATCCCCCAATCAAAAAGTAAAATTAAATTTTTCATCTGGCAATTTATCAACATTTGGCACAAGCCTGCATCTTGATCACTGGGTGATGACGAATGCCGCACCTGAAACAAACTTCATTCGTTCACACAAATGCGTCCTTCATGGCCTCGAAGCTGCAGTTGATAAATCAAAAGAGCCTCTGGCTTCAGGAAAAATAATTGGTCAAAGTTATATTCAAGCTCGTGAAAAATGTTTTGATGAAATGAACGTGACCCCCAGACAAAGTCTGCCAAATACAGATGATCAAATTGAAAAAACTTTAGCTGCTGAAGAAATTGCGCCACTATTTTCGCCAAATAACAACAGATATGTTGAAAAATCTTTTATCAGTGCTTTGGGAAAGGTCCCCAGTAACGGTTATATCTATATAGCCATTCAACATTTTTTGCATCCTGGAGTATCTGCTGCTTTGACTAAAGCGGCTGCTCGCGGGGTCGATGTTCGTTTGATTATGGATGATGATGCTTTACGTGGCGAAAGCGATGTTCCAGGTGTTGATATTATGATTAAAAAATTAATTTTAATCAAAGGTATTCAAATTCGCTTTGCAGAAACAAATCGACAAGCTGGCGGCGGTGGCGCGCTGATGCATAATAAATTCGCGATCTTAAATGGCCAAATGACTTTCTCGGGCGCTGGTCATTATACGCATGCAGCAATGAATGTAAATTGGGAAAATTTTTATTTTACAAAAAATAAAATAATTCTGTTGTCATATAAAAAATATTTTAGCGAGCTCTGGAACGAATCAGTGGATGTCGAATACACGCTGTCAAAAGGTGCCCAAAAAAGCAATGAGCCACCAATCTTAGGGTCAGATTTTCTAAAAGGTATTGAATAAATTTGATGATGACGAAGGATTTAAATGTATAAACGTAGATATCTGCACCTTATTTTGATTTTATTATTTTTAATACAATGCACCCATGTTCAAAATAATTTAAATACTGAACGCGCACCAAATGTCGTCAGTGTTGAATCAATTAATTCGATTACAATTGTCGATTGGTTACATCAATTGCCCGGTGAACCAAATGAATACCTTGAACAAATTAAGCAGCAAATTAAATCGAATAAAAAAAATAAATTAACTGAACTTGATCTTAACACCGCGGCCTTACGTATTGCAAAGTACGTTAGTTTTGTTATGCTCAATTACCCCTCGTCAGCCACCAAGAAAAATATTTCAGATAAATTGATTCAACGATTGTTACAGTCTTCAGTTCAATTCATTTTGTGCTCAAGTCTTGAAGACTTTGCCTGCCTAGAGAAAACACCATTACTTGTACCGACCGCAAGTCATCGAATTGAAGACCCTAAACTTAAGCTTGGCGAGCCGGTGGAAATTACTGATTCTTTAGAAAAAAATATTGAATACTATTTCAACCAGCAAATCTTTGTTCCCGAGGATCAATACGACCCCTCGCGCGGAGTCGCAAAAATTTTAGAACAAAAAATAAGAGGTCTTGGAACAGACTCTGAAAAGGATGGCCTATCAATGGCCATCTACGGAATGGATGATGTCGATGCCACTAAAGAAAATAGTGGCAGTTTAGATGGAATTTATAGCTCTATTATAGATCGAATTGACAAGGGTACACCCGTCTACGGCGTCTTTGATCAAGCCGGTGCCAATCCCTTGGCCGAGAAACCTTTGATATTTAGTTATATCAAACCCAAAGCGAGTGATGAAAAAAATTGGATTCTTAGTCCCTTAAATAATCCGAATCAAGAAGCCTCTGTAAAAATACAACGTCCGGATCTGACGAATTTAAATTTTCAATATAACAGTGGCACCCAAAACCTTATCAAAAAATTGTCAGAAAATATCAAAAACGAGTCTGCTTCGCGTGGTCGGATAGAGTGGTCAGACAATGGCATTATGCATAATAAATTTTTTGTTTTTAAAGAAAATAATAAACTCAGCGTCTGGACTGGTACTGCTAATATTTCAAGAACTTGCCTTGGAACTGAAAGAAATTCGAATATGAGCATCGTCATTCATAATGATGAAGTCGCAAAAAGTTATCTGACTGAATTTCAAGAGATGTTTCAATTTCAAGATAAAACTTTATTTAAGCCCGACTTATCGAGTGTTTTTGTTGGTGCTAATAAACAGAAATACTTTCCGCGTGGTCGTTTTCATACAGCAAAAAAACCAAATACAAAGCGTTATTTTAAATTTCTGAAAGATCAAACTGATTTACGATTGTATTTTGCTCCAACAGACGATGCTGAACACCGCGCGCTGTTGCCGATGCTGTTTTCTGCCCGGTCTGGCGATCAAATATTAATATCTATGTTTGGTGCTGCGGGGATTGAATATGTCAGAGCCTTGCAATGGGCTGCCTCACGCGGAGTTGTCATTAAAGTGATTGTCGATTCGCCGACAGCGTGTGGTTCGGGCTCGTGGGTAGGACAAGGCGGTGACGCCACATTATTAGAAGATAACCCCTACAAAAGTTTATCAACTGAAATTGAACCTATTGAAATTCGCAAGAATGACAAAAACAAAGGCGAAACATGGAAGCAAAATCACCAAAAAATTGGACTCCTTTTAAGAAAAAATGCTGAGGGTAAATTCAATGCTGAGTACTTTACTTTGGGTTCGCAAAATTGGAGCCAAAATGGGAATGATACAAATGATGAAAATTTGATTGTACTGCACCGAGAACATGAAAATATCAAAGCCGGCGTTGATTTTCAAGATCACTTTGAGAATTTTTTATGGCCAAAAGCTTTAAGCATCCCCGCGACAGGTTGCTCTGAAAGTGTGCCAGAATCTTCAC
>JAYVKY010000356.1:0-4235 GCA_043767965.1 Pseudobdellovibrionaceae bacterium | reverse complement strand
AAGCCAAATCATTTTCTTTCATTGCCGCATTGACTGACTTTACATTTTCAATCAACCATCGCATTTTGGTACCCGAAAAATAAGGGTCTAAAACAAGGCCTGTTTTATTTTGTATTTTCTTTTGCCATTTGGGTTTTAATTTTTGGCACATATCTGCGGTTCTGCGACATTGCCAGACAATCGCATTGTGTAAAATTTCAGAATCTGATTTACGCCACGCAATCACAGTTTCACGTTGATTCGTAATGCCGATTGTTAAAATATCTGTGGGCTTTAGATTTATTTTTTTTAAAGCCGCATGTGCGCTCGTCTCGACAGAATTCCAAATATCATGGGGGTCATGTTCAACCCAACCTGGTTTGGGATAGATTTGTTTAAAATCACAATCTGCGGATGACACAAGACTTCCGCCTTGATCTAAAATCAGTACTGTACTTCCGGTTGTTCCTTGATCGATCGACATGATATACTTCATAAATCATATTATGATTAATTTTTTAAAAAAACCCAATGAAAAAGTTTTTAATTTATCCAGCCTTGGTAAAGACGAATTACTGTACAAAGTTTTCCCTAGGCTTTTTATGGAAATTTTAAAAAAATACTTCAGACTAGAAATTGAAGGACTTGAAAATATACCAACAACAGGACCTGTTATTATTGCGCCAAATCACTCTGGATTTTTGGGTTTTGATGCGATGATGTTGTCCTACATTTTACAAGAAAAAACCAACCGGATTCCGCGCGTACTCACCCATCATCTTTGGTTTCTAACAGAAAAAACCGCATTACCAGCACAAAAGCTAGGTTTCATCGAGGCCAATTTCGAAAATGGACTTAGGCTTTTAAAAAAAAATAATATGATTGTCTTGTTCCCTGAGGGGGAGAATGGCAATTTCAAACCCTCTAGCAAAAAATATCAACTGCAAGAATTTAAACGTGGCTTTATTCGAATGGCTTTGCAGACCGAAGCACAAATCGTACCCACAATTATTTTAGGCGCTGAAGAGACCCATATTAATTTAAAAAAACTTAAATTCTCGAAATTTTTAACAGGTTTAGTTTTACCACTGCCGCTAAATATTATTCCGTTACCTGCCAAATGGAAAATTATTTTTCTAAAGGCTGAAAGTTTGCCCTTTGGCGCAGATAAGGTTTCGGATAGCGAACTTTGTCATGACCTTGCCAATGAAATTCAAGAATCTATGCAAAAACGAATTTCTAAAGAGATTAAAAATAGAGGCTCTGGCTATCTATAAATATTTAAGGTGGGCAACTAGGGGCATTAAAATTTATTTGCTTTGAACAGTCTGGCAAATCATTACCCAATGTCTTTAACATTCGGCTCCAACTGCTGATAATGATACCTTCGCTGCCCTCTTTACGACTGACAAGTTGACTTACAAGTAACGTTGCAAATGAAACTGATATTAATAATAACAACATATATTCGACCAAGACTTGGCCGTTTTGATTTCGCAATTGATTTTTAGGGCTACTTAGGAATTTCATTTTGAAAAACTTTTTCAGAAAAATTTTGACTAAATTTTTGTAATTCTGAAATTAATTTTGCAAAATAAAGTTCAAAGTCTGCATCTGTATTAGGATTTTCAAGGCCAACGACAAAGCCATCTTCCCATGACTTGCAAAGCGGATATGTATTTTCAGTTGTCATGTCAAAGGCCATTTGAACATCCGCTTTTGTCGGGTAGACCAAAATAAATGCATGCTTTTTTGTTTGCTCAGTCCAACGTTTGTAGGTTGTCCATAGCTCGAGATGATTGGTTTGTAATAAGTGGTATATTTTTAATGCGGCAGATTCGTAACTTTGCGAAAAATAAATTCGAAAAGGTCCGTCAAACAAGGCCGTATTAAAAACCGGACTATAAAAACGCGTCGATAAAAAAGATGAATAACTTGCTGCCATATTTCTGAGCCTAGAAATGTATTTACAAATTAACAACATAAATTTCAGATTCTGAAATTTATGTACGCAAAGCGTTAATATGGGCTATAAAGCTAGACCTTTATCTCTTTTCCACAAATGAAAAGCTGATGATCAGGGACATAACCAGCGCTATAAAAAAAATCAGACATATTCGCATCTGTGCAAATAAAATTAGCACGTTTACCCACAGACAGATCGCCCTGTTGATGATCTATCCCCAAAGCTTTGGCTGCATTTTTCGTATAGGCCAGAAATACTTCAGGCAAAGTCATTTTCATTTCTAATCGTGCAAGCAGCCCCACAAGCATTAAATCCTGCGAGGGACAACTTCCTGGATTAAAATCAGTTGCTAGCGCGACTGTGGCACCCGCATCGATCAACGCGCGAGCCTTTGGATAAGCACACTTCATATAAAGGTCTGCCATAGGCAAAAGGACAGCGACAGTCTTAGATTTTGCAAATTTTAGAATTGTATTTTGATTCAAACAAATCACATGATCCGCAGATTGCGCTTGTAATTCTAAGGCCAGCTCGGCCCCACCCGATTCTGACAGTTGATTCGCATGAATTGTTAAATTAAAATTTAGACTTTTAGCTTTTTCTAGAAATAGTTTAGCCTCTTTAACTTCGAAAAAATTTTTTTCAATAAAAATATCTATCCGCTGGGCTAAATTTCTTTTTTTTAAAATTGGTAATATTACCTCTGTGATATAATCTAAATAGAGCTGGTAAGAGGTGAATTCCCCTGGTAAAGCATGAGCCCCAAGATACGTCGTTATAATCTGGGGCCCCCGCATAGATTTAGCGACCTCTAACATTTTAATTTCATTTTTAAGATCTAAAGCATAGCCAGATTTAATTTCTAAAGTTGAAACACCTTGACGTAAAAACTGATCGACCCGTTTTTGCGAAATTCTTTGTAAATGACTTTTAGAGATTTCGCGCGTTTTCCGAACTGTTGACAAAATACCGCCACCCTGTTTGGCGATTTCAAGATAACTTGTTCCATTATTTCTAAGTTCGAATTCATCGGATCGATCGCCTGCAAATACAGTGTGCGTATGGCATTCAATGAACGAAGGAAACACAAGTTTTTTTTGCAAATTAAATTCTTTTTGAATTTTAAAGCCCTTTGGAGCTTTACTTTTTGAACCAACCCATTCAATGATACCGTTTGAAACTAAAAAGGCCCTGTTTGCATCATGGCCTTTAAAATCAGGTGTTACCATTTGACAATTATAAAATAAATCCGCTTTAGTTAATTCCACTTTTTTGTTCACAGCCCAAATCTTCGTATTTTTGAATCAATTTATCAACAAGTGATTTCATCGAATATTTGAAATTATTCTGATAGACATCCGTTGGCAAATTTTGAGCCTCTGACCGCCCAACCAAACGCATAATTTGCCGTTGAATTTTAGATGCACGACCAGACACTGGCTGACAATACCCCAACAACGCTTGCGAAATATTTGTTTCTGCATCTAAAGCGGGGTAAATCATATCACACATACTTTCTGATCCCGCTAAATAACCCGTCGCCTTCAAATAACTGTTTAAGGCAATATTTGACTGCCGACAGACATTCACAAAGTCTGCAGAGTTCTTTGCTAAGTACTTGCTGTTCAGATGAGTCAGCTCGTATGTTTTTGTCATATATTGGTTAAATAATTTTTGATCCGAAGGGATTTTGCCGCCGAATTCTTTTTGCGTGACTCTTTGTTCAAAACGCATGACCTCTTGAATTGCTGCATTGACCTTCTGAAGCTCGGCTTCGAAAAATAATTCGTCATTTTTTAACAATTCATAAATGGGCCCGTCATTACGATACCAGACATAGGCTGCGGTTAATGTGCCCGCCGCACACGTATTATGTTTTTCTTTGGGGTCACAGCTTGCTTTAACTTCATCAAAATTTGGACCCTTAAATAAATAGCGGTGCATGTCTTTAAAACTTTTCTCAAGCTCAGCCGACTCGAAAGCGGCCACATTAATTAAAGTCTTTAAACTCTCAAAATTGATTTTTTCACTTTTAATTTGTTGTTCTTTTTGTGCTATTTTTTTTGTATTGGCTTTTGTGTTTTCAGTCGGTTGCAGCGACACAAGCTTACCACCTTCAAATAAAATTTGATTCGCTACTTTAAGCCAGTCTTGACCGATTGACAAACAAGATTTGTTGTCTTTATTTTTTTCAACATTTACAAATTCATCATCGTAAGACTTTAAAATTTCACCCAGCTGTTCAATTGCATCTGCTTGGTTTGACTGTCGTGCGACATCAATAATGTAT
>JAYVKY010000355.1:0-4519 GCA_043767965.1 Pseudobdellovibrionaceae bacterium | reverse complement strand
GTTTAAATTCCATTTTTTTGTAAAAATCACCCTGTTGCGGTCTAAAAATACAGACGCACTTTTTTCCGACAAGTTTTTTTGGCCAAAGCCCCGTTCGAACACAGTAACGCACCCATCTTTTAAGTTTATTTCTTACAACTGCAGGGCCAACTTTTCTTGAAACTGTTGTTCCGAAATAAGTTTGCCCATCGTCAGAGGCGCCAACAATCAAAGTAAGCCAGCCGATGGGGCGTAGCTTTTGACCGCTTTTACTTAAATGTAAGAATTCTGATGATTTTTTAAGAGGGAAAATTATTATTTTCCCGTTTTTTTAACTGCTAGGTTTTTACGGCCCTTCGCTCTGCGTTTTGCCAATACCTTGCGGCCCTTCGCTGTTTTCATGCGTGCACGAAAACCGTGTGTTTTGGCTCTACGTTTTTTACTTGGTTGGTACGTTCTTTTGCTCATAATATCTCTCCCGCTACTTCAATTTCTGTACGATCTTTTCAGATCTGTTTTGAGAATAAAATTCCCTACGACTTTTTTATCGTCATCTTGCAATTAATTTACGCACTCGTTAATTAAGAGAAAACAATATAAAGCACATTGCGGCATTACGGTCAACTGTTGAAAACTCTGATCTAGGTTGTTATGACCAGACATTGTTCCTGAGGGGGGATTCGTGCAAATAGATTCATCATCTTGGTCCCAGATCAAATTATCCATGAAAACTAAGTTTGGCTCTAATCGTTTATTTGAAACGTACTTGGATCCTATTGATCTTATTGGTTTCGAGCAAACGGGTGCGGCGTTAATCTTAACCCTGGGCGTACCAAACAGGTTTTTTCTTTATTATGTAAACGAAAACTTAAAAGAGCAGATTCATGCAGAGCTAAAGTCTATATATAGTAATGATATTCAGGTCAATTTTGTAATTACTGAAAAGGTAACCCATGATTACAACACCTCTTTGCAAGATGTTTTGCAAAATGCAGATCAGCTATTTCAGGCCGCTGTACAGCCGCTGCGGCCTCAAATTAATATCGACGGTCACCTAGCCAATGAAAATATGAATAGTCACCTGACTTTTTCCACATTTGTGGTTGGTAAAAATTCTGAATTCGCCCACGCGGCCACTTATAATGTAGCACAAAACCCCGGCGAACACGATTATAATCCGCTTTTTATTTATGGTCCTTCTGGCATGGGTAAAACCCACCTATTAAATGCAGCGGGAAACCACATACGCGAAAAATTCCCTCACCTGCGAATTACTTACATTAGTGCCGAGCGCTTTTTAAACGAGTGTATTTCTGCTATGCGACGCCACGAAATGGATAAGTTTCGACAAAAATACCGCGAAAACTCGGATGTTCTTGTTGTTGACGACGTTCAATACATTGGTCGCGGCGAAGCAGTTCAAGAAGAATTTTTTCACATGATTAATGCATTTATTGAAAAGAAAAAACAAATTATATTGGCAAGTGATCGTCAGCCTAAAGATATTGGTCTAGAGGACCGATCGCGAACGCGGCTAGAACGTGGCCTGAGCGTAGATATTCAAATGCCTGATCTTGAAACCAGAATCGCTATTTTACGGTATAAATCGGAAAAATCACATATGCGAATTCCAGAGGATGCCATTCAATATATTGCCCGGATTTCAAAAAAATCGATTCGTGAGCTTGAGGGAAATCTGAAAAAAGTAAAAATGTTTTCGGAGCTTCAGGGTTTATCAATTAATTTGGAGCTTTCGCGAAAGGTTTTGGCGCACCACGAAAATACTGTAACGATTACTATTGAGGAAATTCAAAAAGTTGTTTCTGAGCATTTTAAAATCAGAATTTTAGATTTAAAGTCCTCTAGTCGTGCGAAGCCAATTGTTGTTCCCCGTCAAATAGCTATGTATTTAATCAAAAAATTTTTAGATAAGTCTTTGGTTGATATTGGTGCAGCTTTTGGTGGTCGTGATCATACAACAGTCATTAATTCATTAGAGAAGGTTGAAAGTTCACAATTAAAAGATCCTCAATTTAAGAATAATATCGATGACTTGGTAACTAAAATCCACAATATCACCGGAGTTTAATTGTGGATTGTGGATAACTGAGTTTAAAGCTTCGTTATAACTTTGTGGATTGAAGTTTTACACAAAATTGATGTTTTTCATGTGCAGTTATCAAGTTGAGTTTTCCACAGATAAAAGGTAGAAGAATCAATAATTTAAAGCGTTGTACTCACAATCAACGCCCCTACTACGACTACTATATATTTATATATATTATTAATAGTAATAAAGGTTGTTATGAAAATAGAGATTCAGAAAAAAGATTTGTTAAGTTTAATTGGGCGCACACAGAACATCGTAGAAAAGCGAAATACGATGCCAGTACTTATAAATGTTTTGCTAGATGCCTCTGACGGCTCGCTAAAGGCCTATGCTACGGACTTAGAAGTCAGTCTGACAGATTCTGTACCAGCACAAATTAAAGAAGCAGGAAAGGTCGCTGTCAGCGCAAAGAGCCTATTTGAAATTACAAAAGAACTATTTGAAGGACCGGCCCAGTTAATAAAAAAAGAAAACAACTGGCTAGAAATAAAGCAGGGAAAATTTTTATCGAAAATAGTGGGTGTCCCGTTTGAAGAGTATCCTGTGTTTCCAACCTACAACTCAGAAAATTTTTCTAAAATAGACGCGGCGGAATTTAAACAGATGATTGATAAAACAATCTACAGCGTTTCAAACGATGAAACGCGCTATCATTTAAACGGCGTTTACTTTGAATCAGTAGAAAAAAATAATATTACTATGGTTGCCACAGATGGACACAGATTAAGTCTGATAAAAAAGTCGTTTACTGGATTATCATTCAATGAAAAAATCGGCGTAATCATTCCTAAAAAGGGTTTGTTCGAAATTAAAAAGTTAATTGAATCATCAGTCAGTGATGTTTTTTTAGCAGTCGAAGGATCACAATTTATTTTAAAATCAGGAACATGTATTTTAATGATTAGGCTTATTGAGGGAAAGTACCCGAATTATCAACAGTTTATTCCACAAAAATTAAACCACAAAGTTATTATATCGCGTGAACTTATATTATCTTCTTTAAAACGCGTTTCACTTTTTGCAAATCAAAAATCAAAGGCAGTTTTAATGTCTTTTACAACTGATAAACTAGAAATCACATCAAATAACCCAGACCTCGGTGATGCAAAAGAAGAAATCGATGTGGATTATAAGGGGCCAGATATTAAAATTGGTTTTAATGCTAGATATGTCGAAGATGTATTAAAAAACATAGAACAAGATAAAATTGAAATTGAATTAAATGATCAGATTTCCCCAGGAATTATAAAAGCACACGGCAAAGATAATTATATTAACGTTGTTATGCCAATGCGTATTTGATGAGACTTAACTCGTTATTTTTAAAAAACTACAGAAATATCGAAGAATGTTCATTAGATTTTTCACCAAGACTAAATATTTTTATAGGTGATAATGGCCAAGGTAAAACAAATTTTCTAGAATCTATACATTTGCTTTTACGAGGCGAATCTTTTAGATACGGCACAAACGCTAGTATGATTCAGTTTCAGCACACACAGGCAGTTTTAAACACACTTATCCACAATAATGAACTTGATTATAAAATTCAAATGCTAATTTCAGAAACAAAAAAAGAAACGTTAGTTAATGGAAAGCGAATAACTAAAACGGAAAAACATCTGCCCCCAGCAGTTTTATTTTCTCCTGAAAGTTTAAGTATTATCAAAGAAAGCTCGGATGAACGCAGACAACTTATCGATGATGTTATTAGCAGTATATATAAAAACGGTTCAAACATTATTTACGATTTTAAAAAAGCGCTGCGCACACGCAACAAAGTATTAAAAGATTACCGAGAAGAAAAAGTTTCTCGTGAAATGACCATACAAACTTTAGAGAGCATTAATCCAAGCTTTTTCAAATTAGCAACAGAGCTAACGTGCCTTCGAATTAATTCATTCAATGAAATTAAAAAAGACGTAGAATATTATCTTCAAAAAATAGATCAGCAAAATATTACACAATTTGATTTTCAATATATTATTTCTGATCAAATCATAAATGAAAACAGCCTACAATTTATTCACAATGTTCTACGAAAAAGAGCATCCGAATTAGCTTCAGCAGAGCTTGCTTCGGGGATCACTTTAATAGGTCCACAGAAGCATGATGTCATTTTTTTATATAATGGAAATGACTCACGTTTTTACAGTTCACAAGGTCAACAAAGATCGATCATATTAGCTTTCAAAATGGCTCAAATCGTGTATCATCAAAAGGTTCATGGATTCTATCCGATTTTGCTTTTAGATGATGTGTTGTCCGAGCTCGATCAAGGTAAGCAGGCAACATTAATTTTAGCACTTAATGAAATTCAAACACAGACGTTTTTGACAACGACTGATTCTGAAGTGTTAAAAAAATTAAACATGGAACAGGGTCAAATCTTTAAAGTTCGTGACGGGAAAATTTTCGAATAAAGTTAAA
>JAYVKY010000354.1:0-3135 GCA_043767965.1 Pseudobdellovibrionaceae bacterium | reverse complement strand
TCGAGGTCAATACCTATGTGATTAAAATTCTGCGCTCTGAAAACACAAACTCTTTTAAAGATAAAAAAACAGCGATTAATACAGAATCAAAAATCAAAGTTATTTGGGACGGGCAAACGGTAACGTTGGATCAACCCTTAAAAATTATACATATTGAAATAAAAACTGCACGAACAGGTGACAAGGCGGGTAACGTTCAATTATTCGATCCGCAACCCGAATTAATTGTTCAGCTGGGTGACTGTGTTTCTATGACGGGTAAGATTAAATACGATATAAAATCAGCAGATCAAAAAATAACAAATCCTGCAGAGGCCTTAATCACAGATTCAACAATAGAAATTCAAGCCTTGAAATTTCAATCAAAAGCTCAGTCTTGTGAATCACGTCCCATCGTTGATCTTTCGCGAATGCTTTAAATTATTTTATTTTAAGTCTTGAATAGATTGGGTAGTGGTCAGACACGCCCTCTTTTTTTTCATCCCTGAAGTTTAACGGTGCGCCATTTCGTTTCATATGATGAGCCACTTTTAATACGGCAATTGATTCTTGAATCAACGTCAGCCCTGCTTGATCAATTTTATTTCCGTAAATCATGACATCTAAAAATGACCACTGACCCTTATAATTATGTGACCCTTCACAGGTCTTACAGCCCACAAGATGCGAAACTTGACCTGCTGTTGAAAATGATTTTGAAAAATAACCAAATTCTTTTTCTTCTTCTGAAATAATATTTAAATCTCCACCCATAATGACGGCGCGATTCTTCGAATTGTATTCAAGCATTTTTTTTGTCGCAAACTCGACAGCAGATTTTCGCCATGCGGTGGGATTTGATTGTGACGGAAAGTGACCCACTAAAAAAGTAACGTCTTTTTGATTGGGTAAGGTCACTGTGACTTCTAAAATACCACGAGATCGTAATGCATATTTTTGTTTTTCGGGGTCAGAATCGGTGTAGGGAATAAGATGCAACTGTGCAGGTGCATTTTTTGATAATGGAAACTTTGAAATAAAGGCCGGGTCAATCCCGCGCAAATCAGGGCCTTCGATCAAAACAACTGTCTGGTAACCAAGATCTTTAAGTTCATCTTGAGCCAGCCGTTTTAAAACTTTTAAATTTTCAACCTCGGCAAGCATAAGAACATCAGGCCCTTTTTGATGATCTGTATGGCGGATCACTTTGGCCAATTGTGAAAGTTTAAACTGAAGAATGTTTTCATTCCAGTCTTTTTCAAAACATTCAGTTTGGTAGTGCGCATTTTTGATATTTGAACAAAAGGCTTTAATTTCAGGTTTGTTTTTTTCTGATAAGGGCAGATTTGTATAATCTTCGGTGCCTGCATCGTGGGTTGTATCAAACAAATTTTCGACGTTAAAAACCATCACTGAAACTTCATCCGCATTTTTTGAAACCGCAGAAATTGCAGTTTCAGCGGATGTGATGTGGTCTGTGGTTTTTTCAGCCAACTGTTTAGACAGCTTAGAGACGCAACTTTGAATAATGAGTAGGCTAAAGCAAAGGGCTAAAGCTATTGAAATTGGTCTGATTGGCGGCTTTGGTGGGATGTGTATTTTATTCATGTCGTGATATTAAACAGCTTGTTTTAAATAGGCTAGTTTTAGACTTAGCTTATGCACTGTGATATAAATTGCAGAACTCTACGCAGCGAGGAATCTATGAAAACAGTTGTTCTATTTTTGGTTTTTGTTTTTTTGATGGTAAATGTTTCTTTGGCCGAGCCGCAAGCCGATGCCCAAACAACAACTGAAGCATCTGCGGCGGTACCTGTAAAAGTAGATACAACAACAACGTCAAATTCAAGTTCAAGTTTTGATAATGAGAATGATCGCAGTAAGTTTGGTATTTTATTTTTTAGTATTGGTGGCATCGACCGATCACAGTTAACGGATGGTTCAGGCAATACGCCATCGATGTATTTCTTCGAAGATTTTTTAGCATTTTCGTACAAAGTTTCAAAGGATTTTCGAATTTCAGCAAGGTATTCATTTAATTATTCAACTTCGGGCACAGATAAATTTAATAATGATGTCAATGACAAGGCCGACACCCGTGATATGTCATTGTTGCTGTCATGGGCTAACGTATTTGAAGATTATTTGCCAGATAATATGGTTTATAAATTTCAACCCCGACTGTATTTACCAACCAGCGAAAAATCAAAGGCCGAAGGCCTTATCAGTTCATTACGTCTTGAGAATGAATCTAAAATTTTTCTGAGTCGACACTCGTATTTTAGATTATGGTTAGCGCCCCATTATTTTTTTGAACGTTCAACGGCTTATACCAATGACAAAGGGAAACCCAGAGCGACAGAAATGTTCGCG
Organism: Pseudobdellovibrionaceae bacterium; assembly: GCA_043767965.1. Lineage (GTDB taxonomy): Bacteria > Bdellovibrionota > Bdellovibrionia > Bdellovibrionales > Bdellovibrionaceae > Pseudobdellovibrio. The sequence continues at coordinate 783 of JAYVKY010000354.1, read as the reverse complement.
GTCAAACACGGTGCTGAGTTCAGTTATGATTTAAATAAAACATTTGCTTTAAAGCCCGGTTTTGAGGTCGAAGACACGTGGTCGAATTCATCAAGTTCAAATATGCTCAGCGAATTTCGCGGAACAAACATTGATTACCGTTTCGGTCTAGAAATCAAAGTTGCAAAGCCACTGTCCTTTACGATTGGTTACGATCACAAAAAAGATTTAATTAAAACCGATGAATATGCCGATGGGTTTACGTTAATGACAATTGCCACTTTGTATTAAATTAAAAATCTGGATCTAATTCAAATTTGTGCCTTTGGCCATTCCAAAAAAAATCAATCATCTGCGAACGAAGTGCGACCTGGTGGGTCGCATTTTTGTTTTTAGCCCAGTCGGTCTTTGCGCCGTACAAAACATCACCACACAGGGGCGCGCCAAGGTCCGACATCTGCGCACGAATCTGATGAGTTCGCCCTGTAAGTAAATCAATTTTTACCCAAGACAAATTGGTATCAATTTTTTTTTGTTCTAATATTTTTAGTTCGCAAAAATCCCAACCTTCCGTAAAATTTGGGGATACTTTTTTTGGAGCTCGCGGTGTGGGCTCCATGTAATGAATCAAATGTGGTGGGAAATTTTGATCTGATTCGCACAATGCAACATAATTTTTCTCAATCGTTTTATTTTGAATTTGCTGATTAAAGCTTTTAACGAACTCTTTTGTTTTTCCGTAGACGATAAGGCCTTCCGTTGTGGTATCGAGCCTGTGTGAAATCAAAATTTTCTGACCAACGG
>JAYVKY010000353.1:0-6198 GCA_043767965.1 Pseudobdellovibrionaceae bacterium | reverse complement strand
TGATTGAGTCGAAGCAAGCTCTGCTTTTTTCAGCAATCCACGAACATCTGCTTCGCTAGCACCATCAAATACTGGCGTTCCAACATGAATACCATCTTTTAATGCAACTGCCATTTTTCGCAATGACGCCTCGTCTGATTTGTCAATTTTTGCTGAAATTTCAGAATCGTCGTAGATGTCTTTCATTTTAGTACGTAAAGCATCTGCATTGAATTTTTCAAGATGCTCTGTAATTTGCTTACCTAAATTATGCGCTGCCCAACCTAAGTGAACTTCAAGGATCTGCCCGATGTTCATACGCGAAGGTACACCCAGTGGATTTAAAACCATATCAACGGGGCTTCCGTCAGCAAGGTATGGCATATCTTCAAGTGGTAAAACTTTTGAAACCACACCCTTATTACCATGACGTCCGGCAAATTTATCTCCGACTTGAAGCTTACGCTTAATCGCGATGTAAATTTTCACCATTTTAATAACGCCCGGAGGAAGCTCGTCACCTTTTTTAAGGCGATCAATTTTCTCGTTGAAAACCATTTTAACGGCGTCCAGCTGATTGCGTGAACCGTCGATGATTTTGTTTACTTGGTATTCAAGCTCTTGCTCTAATGGAATATAGCTTAATAATTCAAATGGAATTGTCTCAAGGTCTTCATTGGTAATATCCTGACCTTTGTTCAATAATTTTTGGGTTCCATCTTCATTTAATAAGATACCGATTGTTTTTTTACCAACAACGATTTCGCGTAATTTTTCGATTGCGTTATTTTTAATAACGTTTTGCTCGATAACTAAATCTTTTTCTAGTTTTTTACGTTTTTCTTCTATAATTAATGTTAAACGCTCATCACGATCAGAACCTTCTCGTGAATAAACCTGAGCATCAATAACAGTTCCATAAACACCAGACGGTGCGCGCAAAGATGTATCACGAACATCGCCGGCTTTTTCACCGAAAATTGCCCGCAATAATTTTTCTTCTGGGGATAATTGTGTTTCACCCTTCGGCGTCACTTTACCAACTAGAATAAAACCTGGACGAACTTCAGCGCCGATACGAACAATGCCTGAAGAGTCTAAATCTTTCAGAGCTTCTTCGCCAACATTTGCGATGTCACGAGTGATTTCCTCTTTGCCAAGTTTTGTATCTCGAGCAACACACTCGTACTCTTCAATATGAACAGAAGTGTACGTGTCATCTTGCAATAATCTTTCAGAAATCAAAATAGAATCTTCAAAGTTATAACCCATCCACGGCGTGAAGGCCACGCGGATATTTTGACCTAATGCTAATTCACCAAGCTCAGTTGATGGACCATCGGCAATGATATCAGTTTTAAAAACTTTATCACCACGTTTTACAATTGGCTTTTGATTGAAACATGTATTTTGATTTGTTCTTTGATATTTAGTTAAATTGTAAATATCAACGTTAGCGCCAAGCTCGCCACCTTTTGCAAAACGACGAACAACAATTCTTGATGCATCAACTTCTTCAACTAAGCCGTCATTTGTCGCAACAACTGACGTTCCAGAATCTCTGGCGACTAAACGCTCAACGCCTGTACCAACTAGTGGAGCACGTGAACGTAACAATGGAACCGCTTGACGTTGCATGTTCGAACCCATAAGTGCTCGATTGGCGTCATCATGTTCTAAGAATGGAATCAATGATGCAGCGATCGAAACCAGCTGTGATGGCGATACATCCATCAAAGTAATTTTTTCGCGATCAACTAATTCATATTCACCATCACGACGAACTGTGTGGTTACCAGCTAACAATTCTTTAGAAAATTTTTCTTCTGTCGGAGCTTGTGCAATATGATGGCCCGCTTCTTCAAGGGCTGACATATAATGTATTTCTTTAGAAATTTTTCCGTTTTCAACTTTTTTGTATGGAGTTTCAATAAAACCATAATTATTAATACGCGCATACGTCGATAACGATGCAATAAGACCGATGTTTGGCCCCTCTGGTGTTTCAATTGGACAAATACGACCGTAATGTGTTGAGTGAACGTCACGAACTTCGAAGCCTGCGCGATCGCGCGTTAAGCCGCCGGGTCCCAGTGCCGACAAACGACGTTTATGTGTAATTTCCGAAAGTGGATTCGTTTGATCCATGAACTGCGATAATTGCGAGGAGCCGAAAAATTCTTTAACAACAGCATTCACTGGTTTCGCATTCACTAGGTCATGCGGCATCATCACTTCAAGATCTTGAAGTGACATTCTTTCTTTGATCGCGCGCTCCATACGAACTAAACCAATACGATATTGGTTTTCTAGTAATTCACCGACTGATCGAACACGTCGATTACCCAAGTGATCAATATCATCAACAACACCACGACCATTTTTAAGATCGATTAAATGCTTAACTGTTGATAAAATATCTTTATGAGTTAGTACCCGGTGACTTGGTGGACACTCTTCCATCGAAATACCAAATTTATGATTGATCTTGATGCGACCAACTTCTGATAAGTCATATGCTTCTGGATCAAAAAATAAACGATTGAAATAAGCTGTGGCAGCTTCCATCACAGCGGGCTCGCCTGGACGAAGACGCTTATAAATCTCGATAAGGGCTTCTTCTTTATTTGCTACTTTATCAACTAATAAAGTATTTCGTAAAAATGGACCAACTGTCAGACCATCAAAGAATATTAAATAGAAATTTTCAATTCCAGCTGCCAATGCTTTTTTAATTAATGATACTGACAGTTCATTATTTGCATCAGCAATAATTTCACCTGTTGATTCATCGATCAATGGTTTAGCTAAAACTTTACCCTCAAGGTCTTGAGGTTGAACTTCAACTTCAGTTAAATTTAAATCTTTAACTTTTTTAACAATTGCACGAGTGATACGACGACCCGCTTTAACAAGTGTCTCGCCAGATTTTGGATCAATAATATCAGCGATGGCACGTTGGCCAGACATTCTTTCGATGTCTAATTTTCTGAATAATGATTTTCCTTTAACAAAAATTTCGTCAAGGTCATAAAAATATTCAAGCAACTGCTCAACATTCATTCCCAAAGCTTTTAGTAAAATTGTCGCAGGGAATTTACGGCGGCGATCAATTCGAACATGCAAGACGTCTTTTTGATCGAACTCAAGATCTAGCCAAGAACCGCGATATGGAATTACACGTGCAGAATAAATTAATTTACCTGATGTCGCATTTTTACCATTATCATGATCAAAAAATACACCCGGAGAACGATGTAACTGAGAAACAACAACACGTTCAGTTCCGTTAATGATAAAAGAACCATTTGCCGTCATCAAAGGAATTTCACCTAAGTAAACTTCTTGTTCTTTGACGTCACGGATACTGCGCGCTTCAGTTTCTTCATCGACATCAAAAACAATCAATCGTAATGTAACTTTAACTGGAGCAGCAAAACTCATTCCGCGTTGGCGACATTCGTCGACATCATACTTAGAAGGCTCTAACGTGTAACCAACAAATTCTAAAGATGATGTATTATTAAAATCAGCGATAGGAAAAACAGATTTAAAAACTCCGTTTAAGCCTTCCATCCCGCGTCGATCTGCATCGACATCTTTTAATAGAAATGCTTCATATGATTTTTTTTGCAATTCAATCAAATTTGGTATTTCAATAACTTGTTTATTTTTTGTGAATGATTTTCGAATTCGCAGATTCGATGCTGTGATCGGTGTCGTGTTCATCGCATATCCTCAGTTTTAGTCAGAACTTAATTCAGACGTTTTTATCTACATTAAGTCGAAGTTTCGCTTCGGGGGGAAATCTTCAAGGCCCACATTAAATATTAAAAAACTTAAATTATTAAAAAACTTTATATATAAAATTTCAGAGGGAAAGACGAATCTTCCCCCTGAAATGAGAACTGAAATTACAAAAATTACTTAACAGTAACTTTTGCGCCAGCTGCTTCAAGCTGCTTTTTCATTTTGTCAGCGTCTTCTTTAGTAGCGCCTTCTTTAACTGCTTTACCGCCAGCTTCAACTAAAGCTTTTGCTTCAGCTAAACCTAAACCAGTAATCGCACGTACTTCTTTAATTACGTTGATTTTGTTTGGGCCAGCTTCAACTAAAATAACGTCGAATGCAGTTTGAGCTTCAGCCGCAGGACCTGCAGCAGCGCCAGCCATCATCACAGGAGCAGCGGCAGAAACGCCCCACTTCTCTTCTAATTGCTTCACTAACTCAGCGATTTCTAAAACCGTTTTACCAGATAACTCAGTAACTAATTGATCATTTGTCATAGCCATTTTAAACCTCCAAAAATATTAAGCTTGTGGAGCTGTGGCAACTGCATCAATTGCAGGTGCGGCAACAGCGCCGTTTTTAGTTGCGTATTCGTTCAGAACTCGAGCTAATTGCGTACGTGGCTCTAACAATAATCGTAAGAACTGCGCACGTAATTGATCTTTACCAGGCAATGTCGCCAAGAACTTGATTTTTTTATCATCAAGAGCCTCGCCGTCCATAATACCCGATTTGATTTTAAGAGCTTCAACATCTTTTCCAAAATCTGCTAAAGCTTTTGCTACGCCCACAACTTCGTTAAATGCAAAAACAATTGCATTTGTACCCGTCATGTTAGTAAACGCCTTTTCAGCAGCAGGATGACCTTTGAACGCTCGAAGCGCCAAAGTATTTCGCACAACCTTCATCTCAGACTCAGCAGCGTGTAACTTTTTACGAAGATTCGTAACTTGTTCCACTTTCATGCCCTTAAAGTCTACGATGAAGGCTCCTTTAGCTTTCGCCATTTTTTCAGAAATTGCTTTAACGTCTATCTCTTTTTGTGATCGAAGCATGTAAGAACCTCCCTTCGTTTTGTGCTGGTGTTAACCAGCCTTTGACTGTTAAGTGCATCAGGTCGGATTTATTTCTGAAGTTTTTTTTGATTGGGTTAAATCTAAAAAACTTTATGATAAGCCCGTCTCGGTTGGATATTCAAATTCACCTGAACCTGAAAAATTAAGCTCCAAAAAAAAGAGCTCCAACTGTCACTGACGCGTAAAGGTCTTTTTTATAAAAGACCTTACTTAATTTACTTTTCCCGCTTAGGCGGAAAAAATTATAGAACTTCTAATCTTGATCAGATCCCGCCATTGCCTCGTTGCCATCTAGACGAATGCTTGGACCCATCGTTGATGCCGCAAAAATTGATCTGATATAGATCCCTTTTGAGGTTTGTGGCTTGGCTTTTACGATTGCATTAATGAATGCATCAAAGTTATCTTTTAACTTTGCAGGCCCCATTGATTTACGACCGATTGACGCATGAATGATACCTGCTTTATCAACACGAAAATCAAGTTTACCTTTTTTTTCTGCTAATACGGCTTCAGTTACATTCATAGTCACTGTTCCAACTTTAGGGTTCGGCATCAATCCACGAGGTCCTAGAACCTTCGCAACTTTTGAAACCGTCGCCATCATGTCTGGCGTTGCAATACATTTATCAAAATCAAGCCATCCACCGTTGATTTTCGCAACGAGGTCATCAGCTCCGACGAAATCAGCGCCAGCTGCTTTCGCATCATTTTCTTTAGGACCTTTTGCGAAAACTACAACGCGCACACTTTTACCTAAACCATGAGGCAAGGCGATTGCTCCGCGCACCTGCTGATCAGACTGCTTTGGATCAACACCCAAACGAACTGCAACATCGACTGATTCGTCAAATTTTGCAGGCGCAGTTTCAGTGACTAGCTTAATTCCATCTGCAAACGAATATTTTTTATTAATATCTACTTTTGCAGCCATTACTTTAAATTTTTTTCCTGACATATTACCACCTACTCCTGAACTTCTATACCCATGCTTTTAGCAGTTCCCGCGACTTGAGACATCGCAGATTCTACTTTTACACAGTTTAGGTCAGGCAACTTTGTCGTTGCGATTATTTTAATTTGGTCAGATTTGATTTTTCCGACTTTATCTTTTTGTGGCATTTTAGAACCTGATTCTAATTTTAATGCCTTCTTGATCAACGAAGATACCGGTGGCGTCTTAGTGATGAAAGTAAACGAACGATCCTGATAAACAGTGATAATGATCGGCACGATGGAGTCTCCATCTTTTTGCGTGCGAGCATTAAACTGCTTACAGAATTCCATAATGTTTACCCCATGCTGTCCAAGTGCCGGTCCAACGGGTGGAGCTGGATTCGCTTTCCCTGCCGGT
>JAYVKY010000352.1:0-9704 GCA_043767965.1 Pseudobdellovibrionaceae bacterium | reverse complement strand
GGTGATATGTTTTAAATTCAGCAGATGAAGATATCTCGGTCATGTCTATATTTTGCAACATGAACTGTGAACTAGAAATTAAATCAGAATCCGAATTTTTAATTTTTAAAATCATTTGATGAATAGCAGTTTTATTTTCAGTACGTATTTTGACACGAAATAGGCCTGAAATGCGACGTGCGGATATGCTGGCCAAATCCATCATCATCGCATCATCAAAATCAACAGATTCGATAGCTATGCTCCCATTCATTTTATAATTACTATTTATAATTATAGAATTTAAAAAATCTGCATTTATATCGTCGGGTTTGAAAAATTTTTTTGGATCACGCCCCAATGCCGTGTGCGCTTGAACAAAATGACCACCTTCGATTGCCGAAACAGTCGAAAGCTCTAAGGCTAAAGCGTACGCACAGATAATCTGAGCTAATTTATCTGCTGAATTAATTCCGGAACATTCCATCAATTCAAGGCAACTCTGAGCATGAGGCAGATGTGTTCCTCCACCAATCGTGCCTACGATAATTGACGGCATATAAAGTGAAACAAATAAATCATCACCCTGCAGCTCTAGATGCAGTTCGGCGGCGCTTGATTCATGAATGCATGCGGCATCTTGGCCTGTTGCCAAAAACAAACCCGCAACGACGTTGGCGACATTAATATTAAACCCTTGATAACCTGCAAATATACGCGCTGTCTTCATACGATTAAAATTTTTACACAAATCGTGGCTGGAAACTTTTAAAATTTTTTTAACGACGGCGGCAGGTAATAAAGCTTGCGCTATGACTTTCCGACCGCGACCATCCGAGAAAACTGTGCTTGAAATTTTTTTATCAGAGGATAAATTGCCTTCAATACGCGTTTCTTCGATCCAAAAATTTTCAGTATTAAAATATTTTTGACGTAAACTTTGCACAAGACCTGCTGTGATCAAAGTTGTCATATTTTGACCGGCCGCTTCACCGGTTGAATACATAAAAATAACATGAACTTCTTGAATTATAATTTTTATCTGCAGATCTAATAATACGGCATGTTTTGAATATTCATTTGTTTTTAATTTGATATCATTAACCTGGCTGGGCAACCATTTTGAAAAGTGTAATGCCCGATCTATATCTTGAAATAAAAACACAGGTGCACGAGTCACTGTATTTTCAATACAGCGCACTTTAAGATTATCAGATAAATTTAAGGCCAAAACACCACGCGTAGTCGATGATATCAGCGCGCCCTCAGATGTTGCAAAAGCTGCGGATATTTCTTCGATTGAATTTGCAAACTGAATTTTCAGCGGGCCAGAAAGACCTAATGGCAAACTGGTTGATCCAATAAAATTTTCAATATTCCCAGATAAATTTTCTGAGTTTAAATACGAAATACTGAGCGCCGAAAGTTTTTTACCAGTTTTAATACGTAAAGACCGGACCCGCTCGAGTCTGGCCGTTTCGCTTTGGTCTGTGCGAGATTTTTTTTTAATCACATAAACTTCTATTCTGACAAGTTGGACAAAATTAAAATACGAGTGCGCCCATCGAAACACCTAAAATGTTGGCGCCCCAAACCTGCGATAAGACACGCAATTCTTTAGCAATATTGACTGTTTTATCATTCGTCGATTTAATATTTGGCAAATAGGTCTTAAAATTTTGATGATTCCACCCGGTGGCTGATTCCGAAAGATAGTTTCTGTACTCAAAATTTTTACCGTCAACTGTTTTTGTTAAAACTGCCTTTTCTGTATTAAATTCAGTTGGATAAAACTGTGACAGACTTTGTGGCGGATTTGTAAATAATTTTTCAAAACTTATATTAATTTTATCGCCATTAATAACTGCACTAGATAATTCAGCATCCGAAAATAAAGCATCCAAATTTGAAAGCCCTGTATTTATTTGACGATTAAATGGCGTAAACAATTGTGGATTTATTGCAAATGCGATTTGTGAATTCGTTTGGTTTCTTTGAATAAAATTCCAAGCTATTTTTGTATTTTGTAATGAGGTCTTTAAAAAGCCGTAGGCGGCCTTCGTATATGCAGCACCACCCGATTTCAATATCATCAGCTGAGGGTACTTGTTTAAAATTGCAAAACGTTTTTTCGCTGACATTCCGTCAACTTTTGTGAATGGGTTCATGCTGTCCACACCAAATTCTTTGGCCATACTGTTCAGCATATCGCTAAATCCTTCAAGCGAATACGCTGCAGTGACGAGCTGTCCAGCAATTGTTTGTTCAAATCCTGCCAATATTAAATATTGTTCTGGAATTCCAATTTGGGCAAAACGATCTGCCGAATCTGAAAAATTTGCAAATGATGCATAAACTTTATTATCCCAATGAATTGGCTTTTCTGAAATGTGAATCAAAGCTGTGAATTTTCTGTAAACTTTATCAGTTTCAGGCATTATTTCTTCAATCAAAAAATTTTCTAATTTAGCATCCGAAGTAATGTCAGATTTCATTCCTGCCATTGGTGATGTTAAAAAATCAAAAATTGCTTTTTGTTCGGGAGTTGAATTGAAGTTTCTTTGCGCGACTGCGGCGATTCGCAAATTAGTTATAATAGCACTGCGAACTGCTGTATGTTTACCAAGATATGTACGCATTCTGTAAATAACGCTTTTATAGGGCTTTAATCCTATTAATTGTAACGCCAAAAATTGGCCATCGCGATCCAATTTATTATAATACTCGTTGTCGGAAACTTTATTAATCAAAGCATCCAACTGATCCGCAGATTGAACAGCAAAAAATTGATTTCGAATTTGAATAAACGAATCTGTCAGGAAACCTTTTTCATCGATCGTGTCTGTTTGCGCAATTTGACGATTATATTTTTGCGATTCAGTCATTTTCATTTGTGTTGAAATTTTATAATCCACATCTGATTTGCCATCTGTTGATAAAACAAATAGCGGAAGCGGCGGCAAAGCCTTTAAGCTGTGAGTTGTCATTTTTTTATTTGCTGATGCTAACGTGAAAGAAGTAGCCAATAATACAACAAGTACTGCATTTTTTTTCATTTTTATCTCCATATTATCTGTTTAATCAGTTTATAATTCTAAGAATAAAAAATGCAAATTAATAATCGTTTATTCAAACATGCTATTTTAAAACTAAGTCGAATCCTGACAAAGTCATCGAAATGGACCTTAGTCTGCTTCGCCACCATATTGATATTCAGTATGCTATCGGCAACGCGCCTTAAATCACTGTATGATTTGAATGACCTAGTTGATATGGATTTTAAAACATACCCCAGCTTACAACTGCTAAATAATGAATTTGACGACAAGAATCAATTTCAATTGGTTTTTGTTCAAAAAAATTGGACTGAATCTGATCTGTGTACTTTAAGAAAAATAATTACTGAATTTTATTTGGGACGAAACGATATCAAGCGACTGAGTTCAACTTTTGGGCTTAAAAAATTTGTCGAAACTGACAGTTCAATTGTCGCCAAAGACTTGATCCAAATTAATTGTGATCAACCAACAAATGAAAGTAAAAATTTCGAATTCGAAAAAATAGCAAGCTCGCCGTGGAACAAAATTTTAAATTCTGCTCATGTCTTTGATATTGTCGTTCAAATCGGATTGTCTGACAATGACCCCAATGGACGATTCGGCGAATTTGACCCTTATGTCAGCGAAGATATTCATCACTATTTTTTAGAAAAAATTGCAGCGAGTGGCATGAACATCGAATTAAAAATGTCAGGTTTAGTCACGTTTAAATATTACCTAAAAAAAGGTTACCAAATATTACAAGCCCTTAATGGATTGAGTTTGTTGATCTGCGTGTTTATTTTTTGGTTTTTTTACAGATCAGCAAAAGCTTCTTTCATATTTTTTGCCAGTGTCGTGGCGACAACAATGCTTGTGTACGGCGGTATGGCCGCCGCTGGACATTCCATCGATATGCTTAGCAATGCATTGCCATTGATGCTCACAATGAGCTGTCTTGAGGATTTTATATTTCTGTGCCACTTCAGAGCGCATGGATATAATTTCAAAATGACTTTTCAAAAAATAATTTTACCGACATTTTTAACGTCATTAACAACAGCCATTGGTTTTGGATCACTTATTTTTTCTGAGCTTTCAATTATTCGTAGATTTGGCACTTGGGCCGCCGTTGGGGCGATGATTGAATGGGCGATTTTATTTTTAATTTTTCCAGCTGTCTTAAATTTATTTCCTAAATTGCACTTCGACGTGGTTGAACGAAAAATTTCATTTTTAGATATCCGTGCGTTTAAAATATTTAAATGGCTTGCTTATGCAGTGATTCCAATCAGTATTTGGGCCAGTACACAAATTCGAATTGACGATTCCCCAGATAAAATATTTCCAAAAAATCACCCAATTCAAAAATATGTCAGTTGGTTTAAAGAAAATAAAGGATGGACAGCTGATTTTTCGATTTTATCAAACAATCAAAATGTCGAATTTCAAAATAAAATTGATGATGTACTGACAAAAAACAGTGATGTTATTGCCTTTGAAAGTCCGACTTTAGTTCAAAACTACTTGGTCCAAAAAATAAGCCCTGAATTTCAAACTTCAGTTAAAAATCAATGGTCTGATTCACAATTTTCGCGACGATTGTTATCTGAAAATAATATCGCACGACGCATTGTCTATATTCAAAATACCGGTGTCGAAGCCGTGACTCGATTGGCAAACGAACTGAATGAAAAAATTTGCACCACTAATGATTTAAATACGTGTTTACTGGCCGGAAATACCATTTCATATGCCGAGTTTGGCAATCGTATTTTGAAAACACTTTTAGATAGTTTATTCATCAGTCTGATTTTAGTATCATTAGTCATTTTTATTTTCAGAACTACAAATTTAAAAACAACATTTTACTTAATACTGAGTTCAATTTGGGGCCCCTTGGCACTTATTGTTTTTTTTGGCGTACTTAAAATCCCCGTCTTTTACGTCACAAGTATCTGCGCATCATTGCTGGTTGGATTGGCTGGCGATAACGCTATTCAATTTATGTACTATTCAAAAAAAATAAGCGTATCCGTTCGTTTTTTACAAGATGCTGCATTGAAAATTACCATCGGCATGATGCTATTATGCCTGACATTGTTTATAGCTCCGTTTGAGCCTTTGGTCCACTTAGGTGCTATTTTTATTTTAAGTTTTATATTATTGTATATTGGCGATGTATTGATTTTAAAAGCATTTATAGGAATCTCAGATGAAAAATAGCAATTTCTTTGAAATGATTATGAATAAAATTTTATCTGCACAACAGGATCAGGTTGCCTATGTTGATGTGAAAAAAAATCAATACACTTATTTCGATTTAAAGCAGAAAATACAAAGTTACCAATCTGCATTACTTGAGCTAAATTTAAACCAATATACTGATGTCATCTTTGTAGTTCCGGCAGGAGCTGATCTGATCGCAGCACTCATCGCCTGTTTTTCGATAAATAAAACAGTCGTATTTATTGATCCCAAATTGGGAATTAAAAATTTTTATAAGATTGCTAGTAAAATCAATTCAGCTGTTGTTGTTTATTACAAAATGAACACGATAGTCTGGTTTTTAAAATTGATATTTAAAAACTTACAGTTTCTTCCGTTGAAACTGTCGAATGTTGTCGGCGATCTAAAATTATCATCGGTCGATGCGACAAACCCATGGCTGATTGATGGATTTACTTCAGGAAGCACAGGCGAAATCAAAAGAATTCGTAGAACGCATACACAGATGATCAAATCTGCAGAAATTTTTACCAAAAATATAATTCAATTAAAGCTAGATCAGCACATGATTGGCTATACGCTCTCTGCACTTAGAAATTTAATTGATCAAGGTACAGCATTTGAGCTGCCTAAGAATAAAAAAAATATTCATAAATTTGTACATGATAATAAAATCAACCGTATCTCTGGGCCACCAGTTGTCAGTTACCTGACTGCCGCGGCGTTCTTAAATGTTGGCGAAATCAATACACTTGTTAAAAATATCATTATGGGTGGTGCGCCGGTTCAACATTGGCTATTAAAAATGTTGAAACAGGTATTTCCGGAAGCCATTATTCAGAATATATATGGATGTACTGAATGTGAACCAATTTCACATTGCACTGCTGACGAAATGTTGAATTATGCAGGTCTTGGATATTTTGTGGGCCGACCTGTGCCTGAATTAAAATGTGAATATGAACTTGTGGATTCAGACTTGTATGAATTAATAGTACATGGGGAACATGTCACAAAAGTCGATGGTCACAGGACAGGAGATTTAGTTCGAAAACTGACTGATGGAAAAATAGCACTTGTCGGTCGAAAAATATTTTTACTAACGAATGATGCCGGAGTTCGACTTGGTCAATATGAAGTTGAAACATTGATTGAAAATAAATTTGAACTGATCAAAAAGGTCGCTGTAATACAAAAAAAATCGATTTTATATATCTATATTGAATTGTTTAAATTTCAAAATAATAATGCGGAAATTGAAAAATTTTGTGACCTAGAAATTCAAAAATTAGGATTTAATAATTTTAAAATTATATTTACAATAAAACTGCCTTATGACCGCAGACACCAATGGAAAGTTCAATACCATCAACTTTGAATTTTTGAGATCAATTGAACAACATCATCAAATGTGTAGGCCTGATAAAGTTCTGCTAAACTGATTTTTCCCCATCTTTGTTCGATACATAGGGTCAATGTCATCAGCTCTATTGAATCTAAATCTGTTTTTTTAAGTTTTGCTAATTTTTTGTTTTTTAAATCAATTTTAGATTCAATGATTTGATATAATTCGGCCTTGATTTTTTGACAGTTCCTATAATGAGTAAAAAAAATCATCGCGTCAGCCCTTTAATTTCTTTGATTAATTTATAAATTGATCTGAAGAAATAGAATTTTCTTGTGTATTCTTTAGATTCAATTTTCTGAATAATTCGATAGCGTTGGATTTTTCCGCTGGTTGTTCGCGGCAAGTCGAATTTGGGAACAATAATTATATTTTTTCGATCAACAACTAATTTTTTGCTAATAATATTCAATATTTTTTCACGTATCCAATATTTTTTATAAAACTTAAGCCATGCAATTTCAGCCACTATATGCGCTGCTGCAGTTTGAATACAGACAATTCTGCCAATATCATTTTTGATTTTTTCATATACATAATTTTCAAGATCTAAACTGTGATATTTATGGCCGTTGACGTTGATGACGTCTTTTTTTCGTCCTAATAAGTATAACTGTTCATCCAGAATAAAACCCTCATCACCAGTCAAATAAAATCCATTTGACGTCGACAATTTAAAATCTTTATTCATGTAATATTCAGTAAAAAGCGACCCCCCTTTAAGAATGACTTCACCGCTTTGACCATTGGTCAGAATTTCATGGTTAGTATTCACAATAGCAATTGACTGATTTTTTAAAGGATAACCACAACTGACGACTTGTCGGCCATCTTCAGTTTTTGTAATATTTGGAAAATCACCCGTTCGATTAAATGCAACCCCTAGGCAGGCTTCTGCCATGCCGTAAACTGGACGAAACACAGCGTGATGACAATTCGAATAAACCAGCGCGTCCTGAAATTCTTCGGTTGTCGAAGGCAGGACGAGTTCGGCACCACTCATGCAAACTTTAAGATGAGACAAATCATATTTTTTTTTAAATAAAATTTGAGACATTTGGCGATACATAAAATCAGGACCTAAAATAAAATTTATTTTTTTTTCGCAAATTAGATCTAAATATTTATCTGTATTTCCGATGTAATCGCGGGTTGATAACAAATGAATTTCTGCCCTTGTATAAATCGGCGATAAAATTGCCCCGATAAGCCCCATATCGTGATATAAAGGCAACCAAGTAATTATTTTATCACTCATTGCCGGAGAAAGTGCTGAATAAATCTGGTCCAAATTACACAATAATTGACTGTGATTAATGACAATACCTTTAGGATCAGATGTGCTTCCTGAGGAAAATTGAATAAAACAAGCTTCTGGATGCATTGGCTGTGTTTTTCGCGTCAACGGACCAGCAGTGAATGACAAAGATGAATCCAAAATCGGCAACTTGCAATCCAAAAAATAATTTTTACTGATGTGATCAGTTACGATAAAATCAAATTCGTAGTTAGAAAATAATTTTTGTATTCGATGAACAAAGTTTTCTTCGAAACTGACGTTTGCTGGTGGCAATGGTATAGGCACACATCCTGTTTGCAGCAGTGCCAAAAATGAAATTATAAATTCCATAGGATTGACAAGGCAAAGCAAAACAAAACCTGATGCTTTATTAGCGTTGAGCGAATTAGATCTTTTCGTGATCTCGTCAAAAAGTTGACCATATGTCATTGTGATTTGGATTGAAAATTTATCGTAAAAATAGATTGCTATTTTTTCTGGATTATCACTGTTTTTAGCTTTTAAAACATCAATTAGATTCATATTATTATTTTTTCTAATAAAACATATTCATTACTGTGTTGATTAATTCCCGAAGCCACCAAAGATGGAAAATTATTTTTTTTCATTAGACACAGCACTACAGTGTCAAAACTGTGTGTATGATCTAAACTCATAAAAAAATAATTTAACATTTTAAAAACACTCAGGCCTTGGTTTCGATATTCAGTTACGAAACCGATTGTTTTTATATAAAGAGTCGATCCCTTTAAATAATTAAACATAAAACCAACAATTTTATTTTCTGAATTGAATGCAATTAATGAAAGATCATAATTAATTGTATTTTGTATTGTTGTAAAAATGATTCGACTTTCATTAGATGATATTTCAGTATAGGCCAGATTTTCTTTGAAAATCCCGTTTAGAATAGTATGAAATTGACTTTGACATTCAATTAACATCTGAACCGTTGGCTGCAAAAATTTGATGGCAGCAAGCGGTATACTGCTGAATGTAGCAAGTTGTGTTTTTATAAATCCTAAGTTTTTAATTTCAATAGTTTCATACATTTCAGACACTACAAATCCAGACTGTAAAAAGACGTCACATATTTTTTTAGAATATGTTGGCTGACCATAGTAGGCATTCGGAACTGCAATTTTAAATTGAAATCGATAGTTATTCCAAGTTGCTCCGTCGATGGGGCCAATAACTTTTTTGAAATTATTTTTTTTAGCAAATTTTTCAATTTGCACAATCAGTGATTTTAAATTTTCATCAGAAGTTGATTCAATAAATCCAAAATACAAATCTGTTTCATTTTTCTGAAAAAATATACCGATCTGGTTTTGATGATCTATAGCCAATAGTTCAGAATTTAAGTCTGGCTTATGAATAAAAATTTTTTCCTGAAACATTTGCCAATTAAGCATAAAACATCTGCGTCAGCGGTACCAAAAAACTGACCAGGCCAACCATGCCGGCAGCTGCTTCATTCAATTTGCGATATTTTTTGATTGGCTGCTTATGAAATAAAAATGCTGCGATCAAGACATATAACAGCGAACACACATAAAATAATAATTTAAATTCGGTTATTTGCACGATCGCTGATGACGAAATTAGTGCGAAAACACTGACAGTTATCCATAAAATCAATGGTTTTGATACGCCATACGAATTAACATAATTAGATTCATTCACGTTTTTTTCATCTGAACCTTTTATTTTTCGTGCTACCTCATAGCTAAAAGCGCTAAAAAAAGAGATC
>JAYVKY010000351.1:0-2353 GCA_043767965.1 Pseudobdellovibrionaceae bacterium | reverse complement strand
TGCTTGTCTGTTTTTTCTTTCGGCACCCTCGTTTGCAGTGACCTCTGGTGGTTATGAGGTACCTATTGATAGTGAAACGATTGTTACATTTGGGAAATCTGTACAATCTGAATTGCCCAAGAAATTTAAACTTTTTGACTGGAATATTGAAAAAGCCAAACAGGGCGCTGTCTGGGCGAATGATTTTTCTAAATTAGAAAAAGGTTATGATTTAATATTAATTCAAGAAGCAGTTTCAGATGCCGTATTCGTAGAGGCATTACGAGAGCGTCCATCAACCTTATGGAATTATTTTGTCAGTTGGATTAGAAAAACAGAACAAACAAGTTCTGGGCTTGTGATGGGAAGCCAAGTTAAACCAACGTCGGTGTCATTTTCACGAACCGAAGATCTAGAGCCCTATATTAATACGCCAAAATTGACGTCGTATCAAACGTACAAGGTTCAAGGTCTAAAAAATACCGAGCTGTTAATTATTAATGTTCACGCTATCAATTTTGTTTCTACAGCTAAATTTAGTCATCATATTCAACAAGTCATGAATCGTATTGACAGTCATCAAGGCCCGGTGATTTTTGTCGGCGATATGAACACATGGAATAAACCTAGGCTTGATCTATTAATGACTGAAACTGAAAAAAGAAATTTAGTTTGGTTTGATTTTGAAAGGCCACATGTTAAAGGTATGCATTCGACTTTAGATCATTTATTTGTTCGTGGTTTAAAGGTAAATCATGTACAGTCTTTGACGGATATTATTTCATCGGATCATTACCCAATTTCTGCAGAGTTTGAGGCTCTGTAGCTTCGAGCTGTACAGCTCTAACTGCCAATAAAATAAACATATTTTCTCAAAAATAACGCTCAGCTTGGGCCAAACTGATTGATCCATTTTCTGATTATCAGTAAGTTAGGCTGATGAATATTTTACCTATAGTCATTAGTGGTGGTAGCGGCACAAGGTTATGGCCGGTATCGAGATCAAAATTTCCGAAACAATTTTGTGAATTATTAGATCAACCGTTGCATACGTTGACATTAAAACGCTTACAAAAATTTCAGCCCCCATTGATTGTTACGTCAATCAATTTTCGCGATTTAACGGAATCTGATTTACGAATCAATCATTTTAAAATTGAAAAAGTCATTTATGAACCACAACAAAAAAATACGGCGGCCGCAATTGCTGTTGCTTGTAGGTATTTAGAAATTGTGAAGCGCACAGATCAGGTTGTGGGTGTATTTTCATCAGACAATCTGATCATCGATGAGTCTGCTTTTTATGATGCCGTTCGTGCTGCGGGCCTTGCTGCTGAAAAAAATCAAATTGTCACTTTGGGAATTAGGCCGAATAAGCCAGAAACTGGTTTTGGTTATATACAGGTTCAAGATCGTGCGGTGGGTACACTAAAGCCCACTTCAGTTTTAAAATTTCATGAAAAACCATCCGCAGATTTAGCCCAAAATTTTTTAAACGCGGGAACCTATTTTTGGAATGCGGGCATTTTTATTTTTAAAGTCTCAAGAATGATCGAACTATTTAAAAAACTGGAACCTGAAATCTGGACTGAAGTTTCAAAGCTTGATGAAGGTTTTTCGAATTTAACAGAGGTGTATTCAAAATTAAAAAGTATCTCGGTTGATTATGCAATTCTTGAAAAGTTATCACCTAGCGAATTAAGCTGTGTCACGTGTGATATTGGTTGGTCCGATCTGGGCAGTTGGGATGCCCTGACCGAGGCTAGAAATACGATTAAAAAAGATCAAACAGACCAGCTGACAGAAGTCAGCGCAAAAGGCAATGCGATTGTCGGCTTGCCAGAAAAAAATTATTCGTTGATCGGTGTTGATGATCTGATCGTTGTTGATACTGCGGATGCGATGTTAATTTGTAAAAAAGGTGATTCGCAAAAAGTTAAAGATGTTGTCGATAAGTTGAAAGCAAGTTCTAAAAAAATAACCGAAGAACATATTTTTGAAAATCGTCCATGGGGACGGTTTGAAATTTTAAAAAATGAGACTCATTATAAATCAAAAATTATCCGAGTCGATGCGGGTCAAAAAATTTCGTATCAATCACATGCTTTGCGATCCGAACATTGGATTTTAGTCAAAGGTTCAGCCACTGTGGTTCTAAATGATCAAGAAATTCCTGTCCAGGCGGGTGAACATATTTTTATTCCACAAGGAGCAAAACATCGAATCATAAATTCAACAAATACAGACGTTGAATTTATCGAGGTACAAGTCGGAAGTTATTTTGGTGAAGAGGATATTGTCAGATATCAAGACGATTATGGACGACAAAAATAGTGTTAGTTACTGATGCGAAAATGATATCTTATCGAAGTCA
>JAYVKY010000350.1:0-4504 GCA_043767965.1 Pseudobdellovibrionaceae bacterium | reverse complement strand
GCAGCGTTTATCATTCGCATTCATTTGATGCTTGGGCATCGCGCTTGGCAGGTTGGAAAGTTGTGATGCCTTCAACGCCTTTAGATGCGTACGGCTTATTATTATCGTGTATTCAAGACCCAAATCCATGTTTGTTTTTAAAACCCAAAGCATTAATGCGTGTTCGAGGCGAGGAATTAATTCCGGGCGAGCCTGCTGATGAAAAAGAATTAAAAAATAGGATCGATGCGCCGATTGGCGACAGATCAACTTGGAAAGCCAAATGGCCTGATGTGCAAGAATATTTAATTCCAATTGGTCAGGGTAAAATCACGCGTACGGGTGAACAAATAACGGTTGTCAGTTACGGCCGACATTTATTGCTGTGTAACGAAGTCGCAGACCTTTTAAATTCACAAGGTTATTCTGTTGAGGTCATCGATCTGCGTTCGATTTACCCGTATGATTGGCAAATGATTAAATCATCTGTCGAAAAAACGGGGCGAGTCTTGTTTGTGAATGAAGACACCGAGGTCACAAATTTTGGCGAACATTTAGTTTATCGTGTAACTCAAGAATTATTTTATGAACTACTGTCGCGTCCGCGTGTTGTCGCTGGAAAAAATGTTCCTGGGATCGGACTTCATCCACATCTAGAAGACGCCAGTGTGCCTCAGAAGCATGACATTGAAATCGCAATTCGCGAAATTTGCGCAGAGGTTCCATAGTGAATAAAAACAAAGTAAACTTGAAAAATAAAAAACAAAGCTTAGATTTCGGTGCAAATAAAAAATATCCGTTTGATAAATATGAGCTGTACAGCGCAGCTGTGCAATCACCGGGCGAGGATGTTAAATTTTATCGCGATAGGTACATTGATATTCGCGGACGAGACGTAAAGCCAACAGTTTTACGTGAAGATTTTTGCGGCGGTGGCGCTATCAGCTGTGAATGGGTTAAATTAAATAAAAATTATAAATCAATTGGACTTGATTTAGACGAAGTACCAATGGATTACGGTCGAAAAAATTATATTTCTAAATTAACAGAAGATCAAAAACGCAGAGTCATTTTGGTTAAAAAAGACGTATTGTCGAAAAATTTACCGAAGGCTGACATCGTTTGTGCTGTGAATTTTTCTTATTTCTTTTTTAAGCAACGCGAAGTCTTAAGACATTATTTTGCAAATGTACGTGAAAGTTTGAAACCGAACGGAATTTTCCTGGTGGATATTTTTGGCGGTACACAGTGTACGGATTCTATCACAGATAAAACTCGGCATAAGGGATTTACTTATTTTTGGGATCAGAAAAATTTTGACCCCTATAATAATGAAGCCCAATTTGCGATTCATTTTAAATATAATAAAAAAATGTATAAAAATGTTTTTACCTATGACTGGCGTATGTGGACGATCCCCGAAGTCAAAGAAATCATGCTTGAGGCGGGATTTAAATCTGTTGAAGTTTTTTGGGAAGGGACTGCTCGTGATGGCAGTGGCAGTGGCAGTGGCATATTTAAAAAAATTGAAAAAGGTGAAGCCTGTTTAAGTTGGATCGCCTATGTTGTCGGAGTTAAATAATTTCAATATGAATTCGTCTGCACATTCATCGATACATATTAAAGATTACGAAGTGTGGGTCAGTTTGGGTTGCTCTAAAGAAGAGCAATCCATGAAACAGCCAGTGCATTTTAATATCGAAATTGAATTTCAGATGAATGTTGTCGGTGAAACAACCGACCAGCTCTCAGATGCTGTGAATTATGTGACGGTGACTGATTTGTTAAAAAAAATATCACAAAGCAAATCTTATCAATTAATTGAGCATATGTGTTTTCAAGCGACAGAATCCGTTTTTAAGTATTTAATTCAAAATAATATCAAAGGTCATTTAAAAATTCAGTTGTTAAAATTGCGTGCCCCCGTTTCCCATTTAAAATCTGGAGTCAGTTGGACATGTCAACGACAGCTGTCATAGTCGGCCTTGGTTCGAATCAAAATCCGATGGTGCATATGCGAACAGCCATCGGTCTGTTGAAAAAAAAATATAATTTAAAAAAAATATCGAATATTTACGAATCTGATGCGCAAATTTTGCCTGATTCGCCAAATGATTGGAATCAAAAATATTTGAATGCAGCCGTTTTGATTTATATTGAAAATTTTGATCCCGACCAGTTTTTAGCAGAACTTAAATTAATTGAAAAAAAAATGGGGCGCACAGACTCAAAACGGTGGGCACCACGCCCGATAGACTTAGATATATTGTATGTTCCAGGCTTCAAGATTATATCAGACATGTTAAATATTCCGCATCAAAATTTATCGGAACGCCCATTCGCGCTGTTGCCAGCACTTGAAGTATTTCCTGATATTCAAATTGAAAAACCAAATTGGTGTAATACATGGGTGTTGCAGGCTCCATTTAATACCGTGAAATCCAAAAACTATTTCTGGCCACAATTCGTAGGCATATTAAATTTAACAACGGATTCATTTTCTGATGGAAATCAGTATTTATCTGAAGAAAATTTTAAAAATCAGGCTTTGAAATTAATTAATGAAGGAGCTGAAATTTTAGATTTGGGTGCAGAGTCAACCAGGCCGCAGGCTGTGGCTGTTTCGCTCGAAATCGAATTTCAAAGACTGAATCAGGCACTGGGTTGGTTAACAGAATTAAATTCAGAAATTAAAATTTCTATCGATTGCCGAAATCCTGATGTAGTTGACAAAATTTTTCAGAAATACAAAATTCATTTTTTGAACGATGTCGGTGGGTTTAAAAAAACTCACATGATACAGATTTTAAAATCAACAGATGCAAACGCTGTTGTTATGCATTCGCTGTCAATACCGCCGAATCAAACAGAAACCTTAAATATTTATGATAACCCAAATCATCAGTTGATGACTTGGTGGAAAAATAAATTACAAATTTTCGAAGAAAATAATATTGATCTTGATCGAATCATTTTTGATCC
Organism: Pseudobdellovibrionaceae bacterium; assembly: GCA_043767965.1. Taxonomy (GTDB): domain Bacteria; phylum Bdellovibrionota; class Bdellovibrionia; order Bdellovibrionales; family Bdellovibrionaceae; genus Pseudobdellovibrio. The sequence continues at coordinate 1,543 of JAYVKY010000350.1, read as the reverse complement.
GGGTATAGGGTTTGGAAAAACACCCCAACAGAATTCCTATATTTTAAATCATTTGGATGAATTGTCAGAAATTACACAAAATATATATTTAGGTTTCTCTAGAAAATCATATTTAAATCAATTTACAAATATCACAGCTCAAAATCGGGATTTGGCAACGGCCATACAACTCACACAGATCAATCCGTTGCATTGTCAATTTTTACGAACTCATGATATTGAATCACAAAAAACAGCATTACGGATGATGTGATGAATTTTTCAGATGCAGTGGCCTATTTAGAAAATTTAATTATTATGCCTAAAACAATGCCGGGACTTGAAAAAATCAGATCGGCTATCGTTCAAAAAAAATGGTTTGCGACACTGAGCCCCAAAAAAATTATCACAGTGGCTGGTACCAATGGTAAAGGCACAACTTGTGCTGTGCTTGAATCTTTATTGCTATCAGCAGGACAACATGTTGGGCTTTATACTTCGCCGCATTTAATTCAAACAACAGAACGTATTCGTATCAATGGTACCGACATCAGTGAAGGTGTATTTATACAATTATTTTTAAATAACAAAATTTTAATTGAACAGTGTGAATTATCACATTTTGAAGCATTAACGTTGATGGCAGCGGATCATTTTTTTGCCCAAAATTTAGATTTCGTTATTTTCGAAGTCGGTCTGGGCGGTACATTCGATGCGACCAATATTTTTCCCAATGGTTACTCAGTGATTACAAAATTGGGGTTAGATCATCAAAATATTTTAGGCGATACAATTCAAGATATTGCCCGAAATAAATTTGGCATCATTAAAAATAATTCAGTGGTTGTTCACCACGTATTACCCAGCGAAATCGAATCGCTAAAAAACAAAAATGCACAATGGATACAAGCCAAATCAGTGGATTCTGAGTTTCAAAATGAACAATGGCACATTCAAACAAAGTGGGGAAATGCCCTAATGAATATGGCAGGACAAAGAAGTGCCGAAAATGCAGGGACAGCACTGACTTTGTTTGAAACATTGGGGTTTGATCCCCGAAAACATTTACAGGCATTAAATCAAATTCGTTGGAATGGCCGAATGCAAAAAATTCTGTGGCCACATATCGTGGCACCAGTGTATTTGTCGGGTGACCACAACATTCAGGGCATTGAATCACTGATTGAAATTTTAAAAAACTATCAATGGAATCAACTGCATTTAATCGTAGGTATCGGTCACGACAAATCTTGCATAGAAATGTTTCAGAGACTATTTGAATTGCCCAGATCAAAAATATATCTGACTGAAACACCATTTAAAGGGCGCAAATTAAATGAATACCCGATGGATGTTTTAGTAAAATCCTATCATAAAAATGAAAATGTAATTGATATTTTAAATCAAATTTCAACGCAACCCAATGACTTAGTTCTGGTGACTGGCTCGCTATATCTGGTGGGTGCTGTATTGAAATACATGACAAAAATATAAATGTAATTTATTTTATTCTACTAAATAATCGGCGTAACCCAACCCTAACCCCCTTATTCAATCCGCCATC